>NZ_JBLIXM010000013.1:0-1265 GCF_047525415.1 Paraglaciecola sp. 2405UD69-4 | reverse complement strand
TGTCTCGTCCTGAAATGTGTTTACACATTTAGGACTTATTATGACCAAGTCAAATAATACACCGCTTAAACGAACACAACGAGATTATTCATTAGGCTTTAAATTACAAATTGTCGACGCTGTAGAAAAAGGCGATATGACCTATAAACAAGCCCAAAAAATTTATGGCATACAAGGTCGTTCAACTGTGCTTACTTGGTTAAGAAAACACGGTAAGATGGATTGGACTCAATCACCTAAGATAACTATGCCTGCATCACCTAAAGCCAAAGAAAGTCCCGCTCAAAAAATCAAGCGTCTCGAACGAGAGCTCGAAGATGAGCACTTACGTAACCTGTTACTCAATGAAGTGGTTAATATTCTTGACGCTGAGCATGGGACAAGCCTTCGAAAAAAGTATATTGCCAAGGAGCAAGAAGCCTTCAAAAGCAAAAAATAGTTAGCTTAGAACGTGCTTGCAAGCTGCTTGGTATAACGAGACAAGCGATATATCAACGAGAGCGTAGAGCTAAATTGCGTGCTATTGAACTCGCACCAGTTAAAGCGATGGTATTGGAAATACGACGCTTTATGCCGCGTTTAGGTGGAAGAAAATTATACTTTCTACTTAAACCCAAATTCATAGAGCAAGGCATAAGTTTAGGTCGAGACGCTTTTTTTAGTTACTTGAAAAATGAACATTTATTGGTTAAACCAAAGCGTAGTTATACCAAAACGACTTTTAGTAAACATTGGATGAAAAAGCATCCTAACTTGCTTAAAGATAGGCAACCATCGAGGCCAGAAGAGATATTTGTAAGTGATATAACCTACGTTCAATCAGCACAAGGTGTTCACTATCTATCGCTAGTAACAGATGCGTATAGTCGCAAAATTATGGGATATGAACTCAGTGATGAAATGAAGGCGACAGATGTTGTTAAGGCATTAGATATGACCATCAATAATCGTCAGTATCAATGCAGTACGATTCATCATTCAGATAGAGGGTTACAGTATTGCTCGCAGGTATATCAAGTAAAACTTAATGAAAATGGCATTATTCCATCAATGACTGATGGCTATGATTGTTATCAAAATGCACTGGCTGAGCGTATTAACGGCATATTGAAGCAGGAGTTCTTACTCTATAAATGTCAAAACCTAGAAGAGCTAAGGCAGCTTATCGATGAATCAATATTGATATACAATGAATTGAGGCCGCACTTGAGTTTAGGAATGAAAACACCAAACCAAGTGCATAAAAAAGACCAGGAGCAAAAGCT
>NZ_JBLIXM010000011.1:0-27271 GCF_047525415.1 Paraglaciecola sp. 2405UD69-4 | reverse complement strand
AGCGTCGACAATTTGTAATTTAAAGCCTAATGAATAATCTCGTTGTGTTCGTTTAAGCGGTGTATTATTTGACTTGGTCATAATAAGTCCTAAATGTGTAAACACATTTCAGGACGAGACAGTAAAATAAAAAAAGCCACATTAGCTAGCTTAGCTGATGTGGCTTTTTAGACAGGTTTTATAAGACTAGGTTTTAGCGAGCTACTTTTCTACGGAAAAGCAAGGCACCTAAGCCTAGTAATAAGAATCCTAGGCCAGTTGAACCACCTGAATTACCGTTGGATGAATCATCTTCTTCTGGCTCTTCTACTTCAGGCTCGTCATCTTCAGTTGCAAAGCTTACAGATACGATGAAAGGGTCGTGGTCTGAGCTTCTATATGGGCCAATATCAGTAAAGGCATAACCATCTTCAACACTGTAGTAGCTTAGCGCTTGGTCGTATTGTAATTGGTAAACTTCAACTGAGTTAATGTTCCAGTGTGTGGCATCAACAATATCATCCATAAATGCACTACTCGCTAGAATGTGATCTAAACTGCCCACTTCCATAGAGTCATAAAACCAATATGAGAAGCCATCGGCATCAAAGGTTTCTGCTACGTTTTCATAACCATAGGTTGTGGTAACGTCTACCGAAGCTCCTTCATCTAACTCTGTACGAGCTGCTGTGGTGATAGTGTAGCCACGCTCTGCTGGGTCGTAATCAGTTAGTACAGCAAGAGGATCTTCAGCTGAGTATGCATTTAAATCGCCTAAAATCATTACTCTGTCAGGTAAGTCAGCGGCTTCTAGGGCATCACCTAAAGTCACAGCTGCAGATACACGTAGCGCATTACAACTGCCTTGAATGCTATCAATATCTGTTGTTTCTACAGAATCCTCATAACATCCTGAGCCTTTAGACTTAAAGTGGTTAACCACTACGGCAAAAGACTCACCGCTTTCGTCATGGGTGAAGCTTTGTAATAAAGATACGCGCATTTGTGCATAACTAGTGTCATCAGATAACAACTGTGATGGCATATCAATTTTAATTGCTTCGCTTGATGGCGTAACAACAGATGCACGGTAAATTAAGCCTACTGCAATGGCATCTGTACCAATTAAGCTATCGTCAGCAGTGGCGATGAAGCTATAGGCATTATCATCTGACTGTTGGGCGTTAACCGCATCAACCAAGGATTGAATTGCGCTATCGTCACCAAACCCATCATTCTCTATTTCCATTAGGCCGATAACGTCCGCATCCATTGCAACAATTGCTTCTACGATTCGTCCTTCTTGTAGCTCAAACTCTTCTTCGCTCTCGGCACCGCGGTTAGCGTCATAATCAAATGTCACACCACCGTTACCGTCGTCGTCTCCATTGAAGTAATTCAGTACATTGAAAGTTGCAATTTTTACGTCACCTTCATCAATGCTAGGAGATGCTTCACGGGCGCTTAACACTGTAAAGTCTGTTGCTGTGGCATTTATACGGTATTTACTAAATGAGTAGTTTAGTGGGCCAGTTGCAGAAACGGTATCACCTACACCAATGGCATTGGTATAACTAAAGTCACTGAAAAAGCTTAATGTATCTGGGTAACTGCTGGAGTTATCATCTTCAACGTAAATAATGTTGGCAGCGTTATCAAGAATTTGCTGTTCGTACTCCGCCGTAAGTGGAGCATAGAGATCGGTTGGTTGGCGTTTAAGCTCATTACTTAGTCCTAGTTCACCGTATTGCCATAGGGTGTCAGTATCGAAAACAGTAAGCTCGCTTACACTTACCATCATGCCTTCGTAATGCTCTAAGTCGTCTGTTTCAGCCATTGGAAAGGTTACAGTAGCTGTTGTAATAGATGATGTCGTTTCGCCACAATCTAATAAGCTAGTAACACTTGTTACTTGGGTTAGGTCGAAGTATTCGTCTACGGTTCCTAATACTCGTACTGTGTGATTAACAGTCGGTAAGGTGTCAGTGTAATAAACGAAAATACCCTCAGACGTACTGCTATCTTGGTCTTCATCTGAGGCTTCTTCTTGCATGAAGAACCCATTGTTACGAAGACCGGTCACTACACCTTCTACTATAACTTCTGAGCCATCAAATGGAGAAGCCGTACCAGAGCCTTGAACCGCGCTGATATACGCTAAGCCTTCCGAGTCAGTGGCAAAACATGCGCCTATTTCAATTGGCTCTTCGATTTCTTCTTCATCTTCCTCTTCTTCTGAACTTAAAGCTGAAAATAGGACATCGTCAAAAAAGATGTTTTCGCTACCAGAGTTGACGTCTGCACTTACCGTTAGAGTTAAGGTCTCACCTAAGCCGTTGGTAGAGATAAGATCATCCAAATCCACGGTTAATGTTTGCCATTCTGACGCTACACCCGCGTCTCCATTAGCTAGGTTTTGTAAAACGGTTCCACTAACAGAGTAAAGCTCTACATCTGATGTGCCATCGGTAATAGATACTGTAAAAAAGTCGTCACTTTCAAAGGTGTCGTCATTTATCCAATAGTTAATAGTAAGCTGGCGGTTTTCGTAACCACTTACATCAACTTCTTCAAAAACAACGTCTAGGCGACCATCTGTGTCATTGAACTCAAAGTTATGCTCAACCCCATCTGATACAGGTACCCCAGCTGCACTGACATCAGGTGAATTAGTGGCGTTATAATTATTCACACCGATAAAATCACTACCGTCTGAACCTTCAGAGGTATCAATTGGACCATCGCCAACACTGCGGCTGTCAAACCAATAGGTCTGAAAATCTAGGCCATCACCTCCGATATTAAATGCCCCAGTGTTACTTAGAGCGGTACCATCGGTTACGGCTTCTGTGGTGTATGTGCCATCTGAAGATAGGCCATTAAAGTTTTGCTGCCCAATTATGTCGTCTGCATAAGCTAGTGGCGCAATAGCTAAAGCCAAACAGGTTGGTATCGCTTTTAACATGTTCATCTCTCTATAAAGTTATGTTTATTATTATTTTGTCGTCAATTGTTTGCGACTTTAGTCGCATTTGCCGCATTCGAGGTTAGATAACTTGAACCATTTGGTCAAGTTGCAGATTTATGACAAAAGGTTATAGATAGACTGATTCTTAATCTTGTTTTAGTGCTTTATCAGCCAAGATGCTAAAGTTTTGAGTAGATATTCCAATAAGGGTTTTCTCCAAAATACAGGGTTAAAAAATCTATTAACCCCCTAACTCTTTGGGATAGATGGCGAGTGTGTGGGTATACGGCGTAAGCGTTGGTGGCTTTATTTTTTAATTGTTCACATAGTAGCGGTTTGAGTTGGCCGGCTCTTATGGCTTCGTAACAAATAAAGTCAGGGCCAAACAGCAACCCTCTACCCGCAATGGCCTCTTCACATAAATAATCTCCATTATTGGCACTTAGCACTATGGGTGATTTTACAACTACAGCTTGCCCAGTGCTCGAATCTAACTGCCATGTTTCTGGTGTGAGGTTGTACCTTAAGCGCACATGACCTTGGTTTAAATCTTCGGCAGTTTTCGGCTCTCCATATTGCTTTAAATAAGCTGGACTGGCACATAACACTGGAGCTACAGAGGTGATTTTTCTGGCAATTAAGGTGGAGTCGGCTAGAGTCGAAATGCGAATCGCAAGGTCGTAACCCTCTTCAACTAGGTCTACCTTGCGATCGTTAAAATCTACGTTAAACAACACATCTGGGTGAGCTTGGTTAAATTGTCGAAATGCAGGTGCTAGGTGCTTAAGCCCAAAAGAAAAAGGTGCAGAAATTTTAATGGTTCCTGAAAATGAACAGTGTTTATCTTTAATACTTGCTTCTACTTCGGCCAAATCTTCAATTATTCTCAAGCATTGCAGATAATAACTTCGCCCGGAGTCTGTCAGTGTTTGAGTGCGCGTGGTTCGCGTAAGCAAAGTCACTCCCAAACGTTTTTCTAACTCGGTTAGACGCCTACTTACCGCCGACTTCACTGTATTAAGTTGAACCGATGCCTTGGTGATACTACCTGCTTCTACAATACGAACGAAAGTTTGCATATCTTCTAACTGATTCATCAATCAATTGTCCTGTGTTTAAATTTATTGTTCTTTTATGGTGAACAATCATTTCTATTTTATGGTGTTTTTGTTTTTAGTAGCAACTGTAAACTCTTCACTCATATTATGTAAGTTACAAACTTTAAGGAGCAATACATGAAACAATCAGGCATTTTATCTATCAACTCAAGTGGTCGTTACCAAGGATCTTTGACTAGGTTAGTTTCTGAAAAGTTAGTTAATGAGTTACAAAAGCAAGACTCAAGTCTGCGGGTCACCGAGCGAGATCTTGCTAAAGGATTGCCTTTTGTTAACGAGCAGTGGATTGAAGCTAATTTTACCGACCCTGAGATGCGAAATGATTCCCAAAAAGACGTTCTTGCGTTTTCTGATAGTTTAGTCAGCGAACTCCAAAATGCAGAGCACATTATTATAGGCTCGCCCATTTATAATTTTAGTATACCTGCAGTATTGAAGGCTTGGGTAGACATGGTTGCTCGAGCTCGAGTGACATTTCGTTATACTGAAAATGGACCTGAAGGCTTATTGAAAAATAAAAAAGCTTACTTGATTATGGCATCAGGTGGTGTACCCATAGGCAGTGAAATGGATTTTGCCACTAGTTACTTAAAGCAGGTTTTAAGGTTTATAGGAATTACAGACGTCACTTTGATTGATGCCACTAAAGTAGATACAAGTGCAGAAAATATCCTGCCAGAGTAATGCAACTTTAGGTAATGTGAAACTAACCTTTCAACCATAGGTAATAAAAATTAGGGGTAAAATGAATCAACTTAGGCAAGTGAAAGATGTATTTTCTGAGGTGTCTGTTGCTGATGGCGCCGGGGTGCAGTTGTCTCGTGTTATCGGCACCGCGCAAATCAACATGCTTGATCCTTTTTTATTGTTAGATGCATTTGGGTCTGACAAACCACAAGATTATATCGCAGGATTTCCGCCACACCCTCATCGCGGTTTTGAAACAGTCACTTATATCTTGGCCGGCAAAATGCGCCACCAAGATAGTGCTGGAAACCAAGGTGTCATAGAAGCTGGTGGCGTACAGTGGATGACAGCTGGAAAAGGTATCATTCACTCAGAAATGCCTGAACAAGAAGATGGTTTGTTAGCTGGGTTTCAGTTGTGGGTGAATCTGCCCAAGTCACACAAAATGACTGAGCCGGCTTACCAAGAAAAAGCACGTGATGAAATCTCAGTGGAAACTCGCCAAGGATTGAGCATTACGGTGATTGCTGGGCAAACTCAAAATGGCACAAAGGGTGTTATTGATAACCCATTTGTGGATCCCATTTATTGGGATGTACAACAACAGCCAGATATTCTATTTAGTGAAACTATTACGGCAGGGCATAACGGATTTATTTACGTCTATGATGGGGATATTCAAGTTGTCGGCTCTGGCCAAACTGTATCTAAAGGGCAAATTGCAGTATTAACCGACGGAAATGCAATTGAAATTAAGGCGCAAAGTGCAGCTAAGTATTTGTTGATTGCGGGTAAACCTTTGAATGAACCTATTGCTAGAGGGGGCCCTTTTGTCATGAATACCCGAGAAGAGATAAACCAAGCATTTGTGGATTATCAAATGGGTAGGTTTGGCACTTAGAAATAGGGGTAATTATCCTTGAAATTGTATCGTTTGGCCCCATTCCTTTGGCAAGCCAATCATTCGGCATAAATTAGCTTTGGATTTCAATATGCACAATTTTATCGATATTACCCCAGAAAACTTCCAGCAAGTTATCTTACAAGACTCACAAACTAAAGTTGTGATGGTAGAGTTTTGGGCGGAAGGTTACGAACCCAGCCAGCAACTAGCCCCTGTGTTACAAAATGTTGCTGCTAAATTTAGTGACAGCCTTATTCATGCGCGGGTTGACTGTCAAACTCAACAAGAGATCGCGGGTCAATTTGGTATTCAAAACTTGCCGACAGTTATGTTGATAAAGGAAGGCCAGCCTATTGACGGCTTTGCAGGTGTACAAACAGAAGAACAAATTATCGCCAGCTTTGAAAAGCATTTACCTAAGCCAGAAGATGGCTTATACCAACAAGGGGTAGAGCTTGTCACGGCTGGTGATTACCAGCAAGCTTATACCGTTTTAAAGCAAGCTCATGAGCTTGACGATACTCGTGCTGATATCAAGTTATTACTTGCTGATTGCCAAGTAGAGCTAGGGCAAGTTAAACCGGCTAAAGCCTTACTAGAGACTATCGGTTTAGTTGACCAAGATGCCTTGTATAATAGTATTTTAGGCAAAATAGAATTAGCCGAACAGGCTGCTGAGTCACCAGAAATTAAAGCCTTACAAGCAGAGCTTGCTGAGAATCCTGATGATCTAGAACTTAAAGTGAAATTAGCAGTACAATTACATCAAGCCAATCAAACAGAAGAAGCCCTAGAGCTTATTGTTTCTGTATTGCTGAAAGACTTGAACTTTGGTGAAGCGAAAAAGTTGACCTTAGATATGATCAACGCTTTGCCTGATGGTGACCCGCTAAAATCTAAATACCGCCGTAAAATCTATAGCTTGTTATATTAGTGAGGGTTCACTAACTTTTAACAAAAAGTTAGTTAGGGCTGTGCTGTTCATGCTGCAGTCCTCTTTAACGTCCCAATAGTTTGTTGTGTGAATAATCGTAATTGGTCATAATCATTTGTAAAGCCAATTAATGTTTAAGTACAACGGACGTCAAAGGGATTATGGTTAAGAATTTTAAAACGGCTAAGTTATGGGCTTTGTTACTGTATTTTATGTCCTCTGGAATTCAAGCAGATAGCTCCAGAGTTATAAAAGTCATAGTGCCCTCAGGTTTTTTAAGTTCTCTAAAAGGTATGGTGGTGGATAGCCCTGCTTTATTAGACGGCAGAGACTATGATTTACCTGTAGATAAATGTATTCCCATCTCCCAAATTAAAGCGTTTAACTTTGGCCGCCCTGTATTAGATTTTTTGATCCATTGTCAGGTTATAAGGCTAAATAAACTTGCTGATACCATCAAGGTTATACAGGCTCCCAATAATCTTAGAGCGATGAAAATGGTTGCCGCTGGAGATGGAGACGTGTTCGCAATGAGCGAGTTTTCATCAGTAGTTAAAAATTTGAACGAAAGCAACCTTTTAGTTTCGGCAGCTGTACTAAGAGAGGGAGAATTTGAGGTCGGACTCTTTACTGCACCCAATAGGCAGGATGTTCTAGCAGTAACAAATGTCAATGAGCTTATGGATCTCACTAGTATATCAACAACCTCATGGAGTTCTGGGGCTAGCAGTATGACTAAAATCACATCTAATCCGCCTGTGCTAGTTTCTAACTACCGTAATATCCCAGAAATGATTGCCAAAAAAAGAGCTGATTTCACTACACATTCTTTGAGTAAAAAATTCATTTACGATCTAGATGGCAAGGTTTCTTTACAACGAATAGAAGGTTTCAAACTTAGCTTGCCTGGAGAAAGGGTATTTGTTGTTAATTCAGCTAGTGGGGAATATTTTCAGGCGTTACAGGATTTTATATCCAGTCAAAGAGATTGGGCTAAAAGTGATGAAGATGGAATTTTGAAAGCGTTTGAAGACATTGGGTGGATATCTTCTAAATATAAAGATTGGATACTGATAAATGATTACTTTTATGAAGGAAACGTTAACTAACAAGACTCTATCTGTTTTATTGTTTAAGTACTTCATGATTGCAGTCGTTATTGGAGCTTTTTGCAAACTTACTAGTGCGTGTTCCACTCAAATTAGTTGTAGATAGTAAAAGGGACATAGCTGGCTATACTCGACCACAGGCATTGTAGTAGATTAGATTTATATAGAATTTAATAACGGCTTCAAAATTGAGAATTTTTATATTAGTACTGCTATTAGCTTTATCTATTGACGCACAGGGCGATGCTTTAAAATTCAGTCATGAATTATCATCTAAAATACTGAACGAAAACGTTAGAGTAACAGTTAAACTTCCTGCTTCTTATCAGGCTAATCAACACAAATCCTATCCTGTTTTTTATATGTTAGATGATGGATTTAATACTGATCTTGTTGATAGCATGATAAAACGCCTTCACATCTCTAATGGTGCTAATGAACACATTGTTGTTGGCGTTAACACCACAAATCGTTTGCGAGATTTTGCTCCAACTATCAATCTTGACCCCAGAGGCCCTGTCGGAGAAGGAGGCGGGGCCGATAGGTTTTTGGATTATATGGAATCTGAGCTTATGCCTTATATAGATAAAAATTATCAATCTAGTCAATATAAGGTTATCGCAGGACATTCAATTGCTGGCTTATTTGTGGTTCATGGGTTTCATTCGCGGCCTGACCTTTTTCAAGCTCATTTGGCGTTTAGCCCTGCAGTTTGGTGGGGTGCTAGAGAAACGGTAAGTGCAGCGCAGCAATATATTATTAAAGGTGCTAGTGTTGGTAGCTTTTTATATATGAATATAGGAGCAGAGGGTGGTGAAATGCGCCAAGTATATGATGCGTTTACACAAACAATCTTACGTAATCGCTCCAGCGATTTGATACTTAAACTAGACGTTTTTGCCAATGAAAGTCACGACTTCACCTTGGCAGCGGGGTTATATAATAGCTTAAAGGCTTTACATAAATACCAACAGCACAAGGGTATTTAACTGGCTCTTAGTCTTGTTTGTTAGCTGTTAATAAAAGAGAGCATGGCATGTCAAAACAAAGTTTAACTGCACGTATTCCAGCCTACAAACAGGCCTTTGCCAGTGGAGAAATTCAAAAAACCTACCAAAGTTTAGTTGGCATAGTGCAAACCCTCAGAACAGAGTTTCATCAAAAATATAAAGGTGAAATGTCAGTTGCCAATGTACTACATGGTTACATTGACTTTACTTACTTTTATTTGCAAAACGATTACCTTAAACAGCGCAAACTCAAATTAGCCATTGTCTTTAATCATCAGCAGGCACAGTTTGAACTCTGGTTACTTGGGCAAACAAAAGATGTGCAGCTTAGTTATTGGCAAAAGCTAAGAGATGTAAAGTGGGTAGATAAAGAGGTCATGCCAGAGTATTCAATTTTTGAAATTACGCTGCTCTCAACCCCTGATTTTGATGATACCGACAAGCTGTCGGCGTGTATTCACAGTGAGTTTACGACTTTGACTAGTGAGATTTTTGAAACCTTGCTAGCCTATGAGTAAAGGCCAATGATAACTACTGTTTTGAAGATTCGTTGTAGTGATTTATGGGAGTAGTACCTGCGCTTTTACGCCTCTTTCGTATTGTTGACATTAAGTCTGATGGCGACATCTCAAGTGTCTAGCTTACAGTCCGATGATCTAAATGGGGTCTTTATCGCTCTTTAAAAAGCAAACATATGTTGGCCAATAGGCAAGACTCAATACGCTTTGCTAACTTCACCGTGACAAAACACTGAGCATCAAAAACAATTGAATTAGGCCATGGTCCAAAGCTGTAGTGCTATGAATATTAGAATGATGGCCATTAAACTATCAAATATTCTCCAGCGTGTTGGTGAGCTAAGTAACACTTTTAGTTTTGGGGCAAAAGCCGCAAGGCTGCCAAACCAAAAGATAGAAGCTACGCAAGCTCCCACTGCAAATAAAGCCGGGCTGGGCTGTAAAGCCCCTAGGCTTCCTAGTAATACCACAGTGTCTAAGTAAACATGTGGGTTCAATAAACATATGGCAAAAGCTGCAAGGGCAGTCACTTGCCAATTTTTTGCCTTACTTTTCTGAAGTTTTAAACCAGAATTACCTCTAATTGCACGCATTGCAGAACCAAATGCTATGTATAAGAGTACCGCCACACCTGCATAGGTTAACCAAGGTATAAGTGATGGCATCAGTAGTTTAATTTCGTTGGCCGAAAATACTCCTACTATGATCAGTAAGGCATCACAAAAAATACATACCAGAGCAATGACTAAACGGTTGGCGCCCGACATACACTGACTCAAGACCCATACATTTTGCGCCCCAATGGCGACAATCAAACTCAAGCCAAGCATGATCCCAGAAAAAAAAGAGCCCATTTAAATCCTATATTTAATTGTGTGGTACATAGGGCAAGGAGTTAACCCGCTGCACCCGGAAGATGTCAATGACAGCAATGATATCTTCTGTATCATTAGTAGTATAATGAATATAAATCCTGCTACATGAATTAAAATCATGATTGATTATCAACTTTTACAAGCATTATCTGCTGTTATAACTGAGAAAGGCTTTGAGAAAGCCTCTAAAAAACTCTTTATCACGCAGTCTGCTGTGAGCAGAAGAATACGCCAGCTTGAGTCAATTCTAGGAGAGCCAGTTTTAGTGCGCTCGCAACCTCCTAAACTAACCCTAACTGGGCAAAGGTTGTTGAATCACTTACAGCAAGTTATGCAGTTAGAGGTGGCGTTAGGCATGACGAGTATTGCTGAAGACTCACATTACGACAAACCGCTAACAGTGCGTCTTGCTGTTAATGCCGATTCTCTCGCAACTTGGTTGCCAGAGGCTTTAGCTGTGCCAGAGTCTTCTGTGGTAGGTAAGTTGAAGTTTGAGCTGGTGGTAGAAGATCAGTCTATAACCTTAAATAGAATGAAAGCAGGTGAAGTGATGATATGTATATCCTCTAACCCAGAGCCTGTGAATGGCGGCTCGGTTGATAGGTTAGGGGCGCTGCCGTATAAGGCGGTAGCAAGCCCGGATTTTGTACAAAAATACGGATTTGATGCAGACTTATCGCAACTGCCATGTCTAGTGTTTGATGAAAACGATACCTTGCAGCATGATTTTCTAGAAGACTTTAAGTACGGGGACCCTAAATACATTCATTCGTGCCCATCTTCTGAGGGCTTCAAACAAATGATAGTGGCTGGGCTCGGGTACGGTTTATTACCAGAGTTACAAATTGGAAATTCACTAAATAACGGTGAATTAGTAGACTTAAAACCTAATTATGTAATAGAAACCCCATTGTTTTGGCATTATTGGCACACCGAAAGCCCTCAGCTAAAGGCGCTCCGAGAACATGCTTTGCGCATTGCCAAACAAAAACTTAAACACTAAATACGCAAAATTATAGTTTGCTTAATCACGAAGGAAGACAAGTTGAATCTAAACCAAGTTACCTTACCGGTGGCAGATATGCCCCAAGCCGTTAGTTTTTATAAAACGTTAGGATTTAATCAAATAGTAGACACCCCCCATTATGCTAGGTTTGAATGCCCAGAGGGTGAGTCTACATTTTCACTAGCCTTAGAGCAGAGCCCTGAAAATGGCGCAGTGATCTACTTTGAACATCAAGCTTTAGATGCATGGGTAGAACAATTAATTGCCAAGGGGATAGAGTTTAAGCAGTTACCTACAGATCAGAGTTACCTTTGGCGAGAAGCTATTTTATTTGACCCATCTGGCAATAAAATTAAGCTGTACTGGGCTGGAGAAAGCCGACTTAACCCACCATGGCGGGTAAATTAAGCCCTGTTTACTGATAAGACCTTTAGGGCTGGAGTACATGAAATATATATGCCTGTCACTTGGTCTAATTGATCAACAAGCTAGAGATATGACCTTTATCAAATGTGTGCAATAGGATTAAGATTGAAAAAAATATTCGTATTAACTTTACTACTAGGGCTTATGGTAGCTTGCACAAATACTGATTGGCGTGAAGCTAGTCGCGAACCTGCAGGCTTAGCGGTAGATCCAGCCACCACTAAAGAAGCTGTGATTGAGTTTTATGCCGCTGATGCCTTTAGCTGGCGAGGATGGTTTGCAGTACATACATGGATTGCCATTAAGCCAGAAGAAGCAGCTGAATATACAGTTTATGAGGTTGTAGGCTGGCGAGTAAAACGTGGCTTACCTGCTTTAAAACAATATCAAACCACAACACCAGACCGCTATTGGTATGGTGCAAAGCCTGATAAAGTCTTATCAATTCAGGGGGATAAAGCGTCTCGTTTAATACCTGAAGTAACAGCTGCGATAGCTCGTTACCCTTGGGCGAATGAATACACCTTATTTCCTGGGCCAAACAGTAATACCTTCCCGCAATGGGTGGGGTTACAAGTCCCTGAGTTAGAGTTGGAACTACCTTTTAGAGCAATTGGTAGTGGTTATGCAGATTAGGCCTTGTTGACCTTTGGTGGAACTTTTAACATTTGTAAAACTAAGCATATGGCGATGAAAAACATACCCACCCAGCCAATCAAGCTGAAGGTTTCACCAACAATGACTATGGCTAAAAGCGTGGCAATTACCGGCTCTATTAAGGTGATCAGCGTTGCTGTGCTTACGTCGAGATGGCGAAGTCCATAGCCAAATAATAGATATCCAAAAAACATAGGGATCACAGCCATATATAAAGCAACTAGCGTGTTATTGTAATTTGCGAAAAGGTTATCAGCAGTAAAATACAATGAGGGCAATAACAGGGTGGCGGCTAGGCCAAACATGCTAGCGACAGCTGATTGTGAGCTAATGTTGTTAGTTATCATTTGCTTGGCAGCCCAAGAATAAGTGGCATAGGTAAGGCCCGCTAACAGACCTAAAAGTATCCCTAAATATTGTGTATTCGAGCTAATTTCTAAGGTGGTACTTGCATGCTTACCTGACGCAATAAAAAATACGCCAATAACGCCTATTATAAAACTTACGGTCCATTGTAATTTTATTGGTTTGTGATTAATTAGACGCTCTAGTAAAACTGAAAAAAGCGGTGCCGAGGCTATGGATATGACAGTACCAATGGCTACTCCAGAGTATTTCATAGACATATAAAATGCTAATGGATAAATAGCTATTGCCAAACCGCCAATGACTAAATAGCTTGATTTTGCTTGTATTGCTTTATATTCCCTACAAACATTTTTATATCCACTCAATAACAGTAATACTCCGCCAAACCCCATCGAGAAAGCTCCAACAGCAAGGGGGCTAACATCGGGAGTAAAGCTTGCTGCAGTGCCAGTTGTGCCCCAGAACAAGCTGGCAATAATAATACTTATAATGGCGGTAGTAACTTGGTTTACTTTTAACATAGGGAGTTTTACTAGGTTGTGGTGTTAGTTCGAATGTGTTTACTAGTTTAAGCCATAAACATTTTAAATATTTTGCAGATAAGACGCTTTTATAGTCTAAATAGACGTAAATAGAGTGACGAAGCTCATCCTAGTAATTTAGAAGGTGAGAGTCCAAAGTGCAGTGAAAAACGTCTACTGAATGCCGTGTAATCTGTATAGCCAACCTGTTCCGCAACTTGTTGTGGCGGATAATCAGTGTGAATTAATAATGCTTGGGCTTTTTCCATGCGCTGGTTAATCAGGTATTGCATAGGAGTTAGCTCAAGTTGTTGTTTAAACAGCTTTTTAAATTGGGTAGGGCTAAGGCAAGCGATAGTAGCGAGTTGTGGCACAGACAAAGGGCTGGCGATATTTTTATCTATGTATTCAAGTGCTGCTCTGATCCTATGTTCTACTTGTTTTAAGGGCCGCTGCTCGCTAAGCAAGGCAAAAAATGTTTGGTAGCAGATATCCTCAAGATCACTGTTTACTTGATATTCTAACTGCGCCTCTACAAATTTAAGGTAATGTAATAAAGGCCCATTAATCGCAAAAGCAGTAGAATGGGATCCATCAATGTTCGCAGGTAATATGGACATGTCTGCCACCACAAACCTTGCCTCAGACTTAGCTGTAAAATGATGCAAGCTTTGGGCTTTGATGACGACGCATTCGCCCGGTGCGACTTTGCCATTAAACTCACCTACTTCAATCTCTATGACACCCCTGAGGGGCAATACTATTTGATGAAAGTCATGGGTATGCTTAACTTTTTGGCGGCTGTAAGAGCGAATAGATAAGGTGCTTGGCATAGTTAGGTACTAGCTTTGTAAGGTTGCTCTGATAAAAATAATACAGCCGCCAAGCAAATACTAGTCGGGACGTTAAACAAGGTCTGGCAATGTTTCTTCGTTTCTAAGGGTTAGTACTTCATAACCTTTGTCTGTGACAAGGATAGTATGCTCCCATTGGGCAGAAAGTTTTTTGTCGCGGGTGATTACCGTCCAACCATCTTTCTTTTGCTTGGTTCGATATGAGCCTTGGTTAATCATAGGTTCAATCGTAAAAGTCATTCCCGCTCTTAGGGTTAATCCGGTATGAGGTTTTCCAAAATGTAAAATCTGAGGGTCTTCATGCATCTCTTGCCCTATCCCATGCCCGCAATACTCTCTCACTACGCTAAAGCCATGTTTTTCAGCGTAAGTTTGTATGGCGTGTCCTATATCTCCGGTTGTTGTGCCTGGTTTTACGCACTTAATACCTTGCCACATTGCTTCGTAAGTCACATCGACTAGCTTTTTCGCTATAGGTAATACTGCTCCCATAGTGTACATTTTACTGCTGTCGGCGATATATCCATTCTTTTCGAGGGTGATATCTATATTGACAATATCTCGTTCTTTTAGCTTTTTGGCGCTAGAAGGTACGCCATGACAAACCACTTCATTAATTGATGAGTTTAAGACGTACTGATAGCCATACTGACCTTTACTTGCTGGCCTAGACTGTAATTTAGTGACGATATAGTCTTCAACAAAGTCGTTAATCTCCATAGTAGACATGCCAACTTTGATTACCTTATCTAACGCCGCAAAAACTTGCGCCAGCAATTTGCCTGACTCTCGCATTAGCTGTATTTCTTGTGGTGTTTTTATAAGGACATTACTCATTAACTAGCTTCACTGTGGTGACATTTTGGGTTTTCATTTCACGGCGCAAAATCTCCTCATAGGTTAAGGTAGGATTTTGTTCAGCTAATCTGCCTATTTTTAGCCAGAACTCTGCTTGAGAGTTGATAGAGCGCTCCATGACAGAGCTATTTTTACGTACTTCTTCGTGAAGTGCGTCTGATATTTTAACTATACCCATATTAATTTATATTCAATGTGTAGTGATATGTAGCATATCGTATTGTGCTTGTTTTTCCTAATGGTTGTTTTAGAGCTATTGAATATGCGTTGAATGAATTTACTTTTTGGGACTTAAAAAATAAAAAAGCCGCAGTGAATGCGGCTTTTGGGTTATATAGCATGTCATTACTGACACATGTGCTGTGATAAATTATCGAGTACGAGTAATGGTAATCTTAGCACTGATGCTAGAGAATCTATGCTCTTCACCTAATACTGAATCACTTAAACCTTCTAAACTAGCGTCAGTGGCATTAGCATTAGTCACTACACCAGGGTGAAAATGAACTAAATTAAACAAGTCATCTCGCTCTGCATTAAAGGCTGCAGCATCACCACCGCCACCAAGAGCTTGGGACGCAGGGCCAGGAATTGTATCAATAGTTTCCGTATTTGCTTCTGTACCAGCATCCCAAGTAGGAGCCATAAATGATGATGACTGACCAACAGTCATGTTGCTAACATCTACCGCATTTAAACCAGTAAAAGCATCATTGGTGTTACCTAACATAGAGGCGACTGTTAAATACAGGTTATCCACGTCAGAGGTCGGTACTATTAGCGTTTGCTCTTCACCTATTTCTTTTGGAAACACTGGTGCACCAGATGAAACAGAATCTATATGATAATTTGTAGCAGCAACGGCTTCTTCTAAAAGAGTATCAGGGTTGCCACTTTCAGCTGTTATCTCAAGACCTAAACTGGCAGCTTCACCATCAACAAAGGCGTGGTAACCAGGTTCATGTAGAATGATTGCAGCCGCTCCCAAAGGTTGTCCAAAGGTTGCATTAGTAATTTGCACTGTATAAACAGCTGAAGTACCACTAGAACCATCTTGGCCATCGACACCATCAGCGCCATCTTGTCCGTCGACTCCATCTACACCGTCAACACCATTGATGCCGTCAGCGCCTGCAGGCCCCGCAGGTCCTGTTTTTCCGTCATCAGCACAACCAGCAGCTAATGCCATAAGCAAAGCTAAGGTACTAAATTTTAAAATGTTATTTTTCATAATTTGCTCCTGAAATTAAGATGCTGGAACAACAATTGTCACGCGAGCTACTGGGTTTAACCAGCGATGCGCTGTTGAGTCTAGATCACTGGCACCAGCAGTTGTGCTAGTGTCACCTAAAATACCGCGGTGAATATGTACTGGGCCATCTGTGCCGTCTTCAACTTCACCAGCTACAATTTGTACCGCTACACCTGTACCACCAGTTCCTACTTCTACTGGAGATGCACCTACACCAGCAACACCAGGCAGACCATATCCACCAAGCGCATTACCTGTTCCTGCTTCTACAACGTCAGTACGAGTACTGTTAAGTTCATCGTTAAGTTCAGTACCAGCATCATAGGCGTGTATCGTATAAGTATAGGTTCCAGCTTCGGTTGGAATTTCAATGCTGTCTAAACCTAAAAATGCATCGTTGGTAGGAACTAACATAGATAGTAAAGATAAGTACGGGTAATCTAACGTTTCAAATGGGTAGCTTACTGAAGTTGAAGGAGCAACCAAGCCACCAAATCTATGCCAAGTATTTGTACCATTATCTACGTCTGCAGCACCTAACATAGCTTCAAAATTTTGACCTGAAGAGTCTGCATTTTGTTCATCATCTATTACTCCAGCTTCTGCTAACCAAGCTAATGCGGTAGAAGCTTCTGTACCTAGCTCAAATGTGTCGACTTCAGCTGTATGCGCCACTACTAAGCGTGGAGTAAATGACTGAGCATGAGTCAAGTTGGTAATAGTAATATCTAGTTCTACAGCGTTAGCCACGCCAGATGCAGCAAATGCCAAAAAAGCTGCGGATGCAAGTTTAGTCAATTTCATTTCGTTATCCTCGATAAATTAAATAAGTTAATGACCCTACAGATCATTTTTGGGTGCTTGTTAAAACGAGAACAAAGATAAAGTTATCCATCAAACTGATCCTCACAGAAATATCACAATTTATTTACGAAATTATTCTTTGTGAATTTTTATCTATGAAACAGCTAGAAGAAATCGTTTAGGGATTTAAAAGACAGCTCACATTGAATCCCACGTAGACAATTGTGAAGGAAGGTAATCTTCATAAAATAGTTGAATTTTCGTGATAATTTCATGATAAGTCTTGGCGTATACTATATTGCTAAGAAATAATTTTTGTTAAGGTACAAATTGATACCTCAACTTGTTACCCCTTACAATTAATGGAGTTACCTAATGTCTGATAGCGTACTAATAGTTGAAGACGATCGAGATATTGCAGAATTAATAAGTGTGAATTTGCAAGAGTTAGGTGTTGAGGTAAGCATTCAAGAGAATGGTGCCGAAGCCTTAGCACTTGCGTTAGAGAACGACTATTCGCTATTAATCCTTGATGTCATGTTACCGGAAGTAAGTGGTTTAGATATTTGCCGTCAGGTCCGTGATAAAAAGCCTTCACAAGCCATCATAATGTTAACAGCTAAAAGCTCAGAGACCGACCGTGTATTAGGGTTAGAGTTAGGCGCAGATGATTACATGACTAAGCCTTTTAGTGCCAGAGAACTCCAAGCTAGAGTGAGATCTCAACTACGCAAGGTACATGTAATGCAAACTGCAAGTACTCAGTCTTTTGCCCCTGCAGATGAAAAGATTTTAACTATCGGTAGTTTACAGATAAATCAAAAAAACCATCAAGTGGTGTTAGCAGATAACACTCTTGAATTAACAGCAACTGAATTTGAATTACTTCATCATTTAGCCAGTCACCCAAATCAAGTGTTTAATCGCAGCCAGCTGTTAGAAACTGTTTGGGGATATCACCACAGCGGTTATGAGCATACTGTAAACTCTCATATAAATAGGCTGCGGGCTAAAATAGAAGCGGATGCTGCTTCCCCTCAAATAGTGCAGACGGTATGGGGAGTAGGCTATAAGTTTAATCCTGAAGGTGTGGTTAACAATATTTAATCGTCTCTGGTTGGGTTTAGTCCCTACAATGGTATAACCTGTGCCGGTCTTTATGTTACCGAGCATGTAATTATGAGTTATACCTTGACCGAGGCTTTGTTAATCGCACTGGCTGCTGTTTTAGTGATAGAGGGAATTGGACCAATGTTGTTCACAAAAAAGTGGCAGCAGTACTTGTTATTAATTTCACTACAGCCACTAAATCAGTTAAAAACAACAGGGGGCGTTTTAGTGACAATTGGTTTAGTAAGCTTGCTTTACCTTATCTAAGGCTTTTTTATCTAGTCATATTTCCGATAAATTGATTATAAGCTGCACGATTTAGCTATTTAGCTAACGCATGTTTTTTGATAGAATCCCCGCCTAATTTTTCTGACCTATTCAATTCCATGGCTAAAAATGTTGTTGTACTCGGAACCCAATGGGGTGACGAGGGTAAAGGTAAGGTTGTTGATCTTCTGACAGATCAGGCAACGTATGTAGTGCGTTATCAAGGAGGCCACAACGCGGGTCATACTCTGGTAATTGACGGCGAAAAAACAGTACTTCACTTAATACCTTCTGGCATTTTGCGTGAAAACGTAACATGCGTTATCGGTAATGGCGTAGTACTAAGCCCAGAGGCACTTCTTAAAGAAACCGCAATGCTCGAAGAACGTGGCGTCCCTGTTAAAGAGCGGTTACGTATCAGTGAAGCCTGCCCTTTAATCTTGCCATATCATATCGAACTAGATGTAGCCCGCGAAAAAGCACGTGGGAACAAAGCAATTGGCACAACAGGTCGCGGAATCGGACCTGCATACGAAGATAAGGTATCTCGTCGTGGTTTGCGTGTTGGTGATTTGTTTAATCCAGAAGACTTTGCTGTAAAGCTTAAAGAAATTCTTGAGTATCATAACTTTATGCTGACTAACTACTATAAAGTGGAGCCAGTAAGTTACGAAAAAGTCCTAGCAGACGCACTTGCAGTAGCTGATATTTTGAAAGCTATGGTAGTAGATGTCACAGACGTACTAGACAAAGCCCGCGAGCGTGGCGATTGTATTATGTTTGAAGGTGCCCAAGGTACTTTACTAGATATAGACCATGGTACTTACCCTTATGTAACTTCATCTAACACTACAGTAGGTGGTGTTGCCACTGGTGCGGGTTTTGGTCCGTTAAACCTTGATTATGTGTTAGGTATTGTTAAAGCCTATACCACTCGTGTTGGCTCAGGTCCTTTCCCAACTGAACTAGACTGTGAAGTTGGTCAACACTTAGGTGTTAAAGGTCATGAATTTGGTGCCACTACTGGACGTAAGCGTCGCACTGGTTGGTTTGATGCCGTTGCAATGAAGCGTGCTGTGCAAATCAACTCAATCACAGGTTTTTGTTTAACTAAGCTAGACGTACTTGATGGCCTTGAGAGCTTAAGCATTTGTACCGGCTACAAAGACAAGCAGGGCAATATCAGTGATGTACCGCCTATGGCCGCTGATGGCTACGAGTTAATCGAACCTGTATACGAGTCTATGCCAGGTTGGAGTGAAAACTCTTTTGGTGTGACCAATTATGACGAGTTACCTCAAGCGGCTAAGAATTATATTAAGCGCCTAGAAGAACTAACAGGTGTGCCAATTGATATTATTTCTACCGGCCCTGATAGAAACGAAACTATTGTATTACGTCACCCGTTTGATGCATAGTTAGTTAATACTTACTATTTAATAAGGCTGCCATGGGCAGCCTTTTTTGTATCTGCTTGTAAATTAGCCACAGAATATTGTGCGACTCCTATTACTTTGGTATTTTATTTACCGTATTAAGACAAACAGGGATTGCATGTGAAATACTCACTCTTAGGGTTATTAGTTTTACTTCTTTTTAGTCAGGCCGAAAGTTCTGAAAAAGCCGAAATCTTTGATACAGTCATTGCAGCTGAGCCCATTGAGCGCGTACCTCCCAAATATCCAATAAATGCTGCAAGGTTGAAGCAAGAAGGTTGGGTGCAAGTGAGCTTTGTGATTGGTGATGATGGTAAAGTGCTAGACCCGATAGTCACAGATTCTAGCGGCATTGCTAGTTTAGAAAAGGCAGCGTTGCGCTCTGTTGAAAAGTGGCAATATAGCCCCGCTACTCGAGACGGTGAAGCCATCGAACAGTGCCAAACTCGAGTACAACTAGACTTTACATTAGACAATAATAAAGAATCTGGCGTTCGTCGAAAATTTCGTAACAAGTATATAAAAATATCTAATGCCATTGCCGAGCAAGACTTTGAAAGTGCAGAGTTAGGTTTACAAGAATTTAAGGAAGATAAGTTATGGAATCGAACAGAGAGTGCTTGGTATTGGTTGTTAGATGCAAATTTCGCGAATGCGACGAAAGATAGCCACCGTGAATTAGCATCTAGTTTTCGAGGAGTGCTAAGTGGAGAAGATGCCTTAGGCACACAAAACTATCAGTATCTGCAATCTCGTTTGTTTATATTGCAACTACAAGATAACCAGTTTCCTGCTGCATTAGAAACCTATAAACATTTGCTTGAGTCGAAAAATGGTACTGAGGCTGCGAAACCTTTAGAGGCGTACGTAGCTAAAATTAAAGAAGTGCTAAATAGTGACCAACCAATTGCCCGAGCAGCCAGATTGCAGGGCAGCCGTAATTGGACCCATCAGCTAACTAGAAATAGCTTTTCCATGAATAATATTAACGGCCAGTTAGATGAAATGGAGATCCGTTGCGATAACAAGCGTTCTCGTAGCACCATAGCTAATGACTTGACATGGACGATCCCGAAAAGTTGGGGGCAATGTACTGTCTTTGTCAAAGGAACTGAAAACAGTAGTTTCACTCTAGTAGAGCAAGCTAATCAAGTGTGATTGGACTAAAAATCTTTGGTGGGCTATTCGTTAAGTCGTAAATTTCTTCTAGCTCACAATGTGGGTTAACATGGTTCTTAAATGTACTAGAGACACAAGTAAGCTATGTTAACCGACTCCTCTTCCGATAGATGCACCACCAACTTATCTCTTATTGGCCCTAAAGTTGAAGGCTTACGTCAGACCTTTGCTGCCGGCCATACAAAAAACATTGAGTGGCGCATAGCGCAGTTGCAACAAGTTAAAAAATTGGTTGTTGAACAGCAAGAGCCAATTTTATTGGCACTACAAAAAGACTTAGGTCGCTGTGATATGGAGTCATGGACTGCAGAGCTAGGGGGGGTGATAAGTGAAGTTGAGCATACAGTAAAGCATTTAAAAAAATGGATGAAGCCCCGTAAGGTTTCTACTCCTATTGTAGCCCACCCTGCTAGCAGTTATGTTCTGCCCGAACCCTTAGGCACTGTGCTGATTATTGGCGCTTGGAACTACCCTTTGCTATTAGTCTTAGGACCCTTAATAGCAGCTCTCAGTGCGGGTAATTGCGCTTTAATCAAACCATCAGAATTATCACCTAATATTTCAGCTCTTATGGCACTGCAGATTCCCAAATATTTAGATGAGCAAGCTGTTGTTGTCATTGAGGGGGCAGTAAATGAAACCTCTGAGCTACTTAAACATCGATTTGATCACATCATATACACAGGCGGTGAAGTGGTGGGTAAAATTGTGATGCGCGCAGCGGCGGAGTATTTAACTCCAGTTACCCTAGAGCTTGGTGGGAAAAGTCCTTGTATTGTTGATAGCAATACCAACCTTGAGGTAACGGCGTCACGGATTGTGTGGAGTAAATTTATGAACGCAGGGCAAACCTGTGTTGCTCCCGACTATGTATTGGTTGAAAAGTCTTTTGCCCCTCGTTTGATTGACGCCATAAAATCAAAAATTGAAGAGTTTTATGGCGCCAGTATTTCTGATAGCGATGATTATGCACGTATTGTCAATGCGCGGCACTTTACTCGCATTGTAAAATACCTTGAGGGGCACAATGTGGTGTATGGCGGCGAACACCAAGCTGAATCAAATTATATTCAACCCACTATAGTGCTGGATCCAGCTGAAGGCAGTCCATTAATGGAGCAGGAGATTTTTGGCCCTATTTTGCCCATCATCAGCCTTGAAAATATTCAGCAAGCCGTTTCTTTTGTGAATAAGAGAGCTAAACCTTTATCTTTATATTTATACACAAAAGATAAAGCATTTGAGAAGGCTGTATTACAGCAGACTAGTGCTGGTATGGTGGGAGTGAATGATGGCTTTATGTTTGCGACTAACCCCAACCTGCCTTTTGGTGGAGTCGGCTCAAGTGGTATGGGGGCCTACCATGGTAAAATTGGGTTTGATAATTTCAGCCACTTAAAAACAGTTATGAAACGCAGTTTTTGGTTTGATATTCCCCTAAGGTATCCACCTTTTACAGCAAGAAAATTTAAGCTCCTCAAAAAACTTTTGTAATGTAACTCAAAAGTTAAAGTTTGGACTTGTTGTATTTGTAAGCAAGCCCCATATAAACCTTAAGAGCTTAATATTTACACTTCTTAGTATGTCTTATTTCTTGATAGATTTTATAGGATGTAAAGTCCGCTTTTATTCTATGGCTAAAGTAAATTAAAAGGCTTATTCTTTTACCCAATCAAATAGGAGAGCAAAATCATGAGTTCAATTAATATTGGCATTAACGAAGAAGATAGAGAGACCATAGCCCAAGGATTGAAATGCCTATTAGCTGATTCTTACACCTTGTACCTTCAAACCCATAACTTTCACTGGAACGTAACCGGTGCGCAATTTCGAGAGTTACACCTTATGTTTGAAGAGCATTATACCGAATTGGCTGTGGCAGTAGATGACATTGCAGAGCGTATCCGTACCCTTGATGTTGCTGCACCTGGCACTTATAAAGAGTTTGCAAAACTAAGCTCAATTGCAGAAGTTGATGGAGTACCTACAGGTACTGAAATGGTAAAAATACTTTTAGCGGGTCATGAAGCGGTAGTTAAAACCTGTCGTAAAGTTTTAGTCTCTGCACAAAAAGCTGATGATGAGTCTTCTGCGGCCTTGGTGTCCGATAGAATGCGTATTCATGAGAAAACAGCTTGGATGTTACGAGCACTAGGATAAAGCTTAGAGTTTGTATGCTATTAACCCATAACATTGGGCGTCAATTTCAATGTATTAAACGGCTAAAGGTAGGCACATACCTTTGGCCGTTTGCTATTTTAGGCAGCTTATTTTTAAGCTCTGCTTATGGTGCTGAGTTTTCTGGGAAGCTAGATACGCAAGTTAGACTAGATGAACGTTCAAACCAAGACATTCGTTATCAGTATCGACTCAGAGCCTATCCCTCATTGTTATTTGGTGATGCTAACGTATGGAGCCTGAATGGGTTTTTAGCCACAGGAGACGCTTTTTCTTCTAGTCACAATACGTTTAATGACAGTGGCAATTCAGATTTGTACCTGCGCAGGCTTTTTGTGCGTTACGAGCAAGCTCAAGGTAAAACTGAGTTTGGCATTATTCCTACCTACAAAGGCAGAGTTTCTTCCACTGGCCTATCCAAAGATGGCTGGATAAAAGGTCTGCGTCATGTACAAAATTTTGCACAAGGTCAATTTGAGCTAGTGCTAGGTGAGCTAGAAAACACCCAAGCATCAGATGCAATTCACATTGGTAACCACTTAAACTTCTTTGAATTAGAGTATTCTGGAAAGGTTTACTCGGATCTATCCTTTGAAGTGAGCGCGGAGCATGTGTTAGGAGATGGTTTTTTATCTGGGGAGCTGCGCTATCAATCTGATCACCATGTAATTTACGCAACCGAATTAATACATAACCTGGCAACCAATAGTGCAAAGCTAGTGGCAAGTGCCACAGTTTCAATTAATGTGCTCAAGCAAGATCTAGATGTATTTACTTATTACAGTTATGTATCCGACCGTTTTGGCCCTAGAGCAGAGTTAACAGAAGATTTTTTGGCAACGGGTCATGGTGTTGCCCTTGAAGTAGAATCAGAGTTACAGTTTGTGCCTCTTGACTGGTTTGTAAAGCTCGAGGCTTACAAAGGCAATTCCCGTGCCCAATTAGGGCTAAAATACTCCACAACTTTTTAGAGTCTGCAACACCAAGCCATTCCCCTAATTTGTATTAGCTTGGGGTGAAGTTAAGAAGGTGGACTAGCATTGACTTGTGCTTTGGGTACGCTGTTTTTATCTATGTGCTCAGTACTGGTATAAGCTTGATAACGGCCAGGTTTATGATTAACCGCTACTAATAAGTTGAAGGTAATGGCACCTAGTAGTGACAAAAGCACTAAATCAATACTAAACAGTAACACTGATGAAAACAAAATGGTGGCGTCTACTACTAATCCAAAGTGCCCAGCACGGATATTAAAACGGTTTTGCAGATATAAGGCTAAGATCCCCAGTCCTCCTAGACTCGACTTGTGCCTAAACATAATCAACACACCCATTCCAATCATAATTCCACCTACTAGACTCGAAAAAAGCGGGTGTACGCTAGAGATGTCAATGAAGTCTCCCATTTTTTCTGTCATAACAGATATAACAGCAACAGAAATAAAAGTGTTTATGGTAAAGCGCTTGCTAAGGCGGGTCCAAGCTATGTAGTAAAAAGGAAGGTTGACTAAAAAAAATAACAAGCCAAAGCTTAGGCCAGAAAGTTGGTTAACTATAATGGCTACTCCAGCGGTACCACCTGTAAGTAAATTGTGCTCACCAAATAAGGTTAAGCCAAATGAGACTAATACACCTGCACAAAACAGTGCGATTACATCTTCATAGAATCTATGAGTTGGAAAATTCATAACCCTGTCTTTCATTTGAGTGGTATGTAAAGACGCGGATTTTACATGGCTAAAGTGAGTTTAGTTAGTTTATGAGGTACGACTGAGTAAGCTCAACTAGCTATTTTAGTAAGCTATAGTTTACGGTTTTCGAAGATTTTGTTAACACTGGGTTTTGATCTTGAAGGTGAAATTGGTTTGTATAGCCTGTTTTATCGGCAATTTAACGCAAATTCTATGGTTGAACCATTTACCCCAGACGCCAGTCAAATTACAGTAAATTCTCACTTACCAAAGGATCTAAAATAATGTCACATGTTGCCCCCCAAAAAATTCCACAGCAAGCATTTGATTGGTACGATGATTACGCCCATCACCCAAACACTATTTAAGCTAAATCGTTATTAAACACAAAAAACATGAGAATAGTTTCTCCATTATCGTAATGGCCTCCCTATCCATTTCTTACAAATAGAATAGCCAGAGTAGATGAAAATTTGTTTTGGTAAATACTTGAGACAATTAAATAGTGTTATCAAGTATCGATTAATTCTAATAGCTAGCGGTTAACCTTCAGCATTATGTACTTAAAACGATATCAAATCTGCCAGGCGTGAAAAATTGCTTTTCTGCCGGTATATTTGGCGTTTGCGGCATTTGCTCTCTAGTCAGTTTATTTCCGTATACATAGACCGGGTACTTACTATGGTGGTATCAAGAAGTCGTGGATAATCCCCTCATATTGAACCAAAGCATACTATTGCTTGGAACAATACGAGGCATATAACTGAACCAAAAAAACCATACAATTGTGCGAGTACATTAATGTTTGAAACTCGCACAGCCACGCCACTAGGTTTTGGTCGGGTTTGTACGTGGAGCGGACCTTGGCGCACTGTTTGCGAGCGACAGATAACAAGCGAGACTTGTTCAATTGCAGTCACTTGAGGTGTGCCAAATTTCGGTAACAAGTCCAGTAGCGAAGGTTTCAAAATTTCTGCAAACTATGCATAAAACTACTGACAAGGAATCCATTGCTCGCAAATAACACTCGTACCTATAAACGACATCGTCCAGAGCAGACATTACTGTAACAACTCTTTGAGCGACACTACCCTAAATTTAAAGAAATGCTGTCACAGCAAGATAAATCATTGCCATGTCATGTTGAAAAGGAATTTGATGAATTTCTTAAGTGCGGTCGCCTTGAACACGGATTTTTGCGCGTAGTATGAGATGACTGCAAGCATGAGAAACTGGTCGCTTTTAGTTGTAAAAAGAGAGTTTTCTGCCACAAGCTGTGGCGCTAGACGTATGGCTGAAAGCGCGAAACTTTTGGTGGACGATGTTTTACAGGGTTATCCTGTTCGTCAGTGGGTGCTGAGTTTACCCATACCATTGCGCCTACTGCTTGCTCGATACCCCAAAGAGCTAAGCAAAGTGATGCAAACCATCCACCGCGCCATCTCAACGGATATCATCCACCGCGCATGTTATCTAAAGAAACAAGCTAAGACAGAGGCTGTGACTTTTATCCAAAGATTTGGTAGTGCACTGTATCTTAACATTCACTTCCACATGCTATTTCTAGAAGGTGTGATCACACAAACGCAAGGCCAGACCAAATTCAAGCGCGTAGAAGCCCCTAGCCATAGTGTTATGGAGCGGATAGTGAACACTATCAGCCACCGTATCGCACAATATCTGGAAAAAGCAGGGCTGATCCAACGCGATATAGAAAACACTAGTCTAGATTTGCCGATTGATGATTAGGAGAGTTTGTTGGCATTGCAGGCTGCATTTGTCAATTATCGCATTGCAGTAGGAAAGGACTTTGGCAAAAAGGTATTCACCCTGCAAACATTACCAGCTAAAGATCTCAAAACTATGATCATTTAGCAAAGATATCTGGATTTAGCCTACATGCAGGGGTATTTGCATACTCAGATCAACCAGACAAACTAGAAAGGCTTTGTTGCTATATCGCAAGACCAGTAGTGAGTGAAAAACGCTTAAGCCTGACAACCACAGGTAATGTCAGATATGAACTCAAGACACCGTACACTGATGGTACCCCGGTGACCACTCAGCCCACGTCTTCTTTTCGCCGATTGATTTTATCTGTAAGCTGGCCGCTTTAGTGCCACCGCCTAGACTCAACCTTACTCGGTTTTATGGGGTATTCGCCCCCAATGCCAATGTTCGTGCAGAGGTCACGGCCTCAATACGTGGTAAGAACAGCCTTAGTTTAGTAGAACATCCGAAAGATTCAGATAAACCCTATCACGCCCGCAGAGGTTAAAAAGAGTATTCAATATTGACATTACAATTTGCGAAGCGTGTGAGAGCAACAATGTCAAAATAATCGCCTGCATTATAGAGCCTGACATCATCGCGAAGATATTAATGCATTTGGATAAGAATCGCCTCCTATTGCTGCCAACACATGCAGGGCACCACCACTTGTCTCGTCCTGAAATGTGTTTACACATTTAGGACTTATTATGACCAAGTCAAATAATACACCGCTTAAACGAACACAACGAGATTATTCATTAGGCTTTAAATTACAAATTGTCGACGCTG
>NZ_JBLIXM010000010.1:0-60372 GCF_047525415.1 Paraglaciecola sp. 2405UD69-4 | reverse complement strand
GCGTCGACAATTTGTAATTTAAAGCCTAATGAATAATCTCGTTGTGTTCGTTTAAGCGGTGTATTATTTGACTTGGTCATAATAAGTCCTAAATGTGTAAACACATTTCAGGACGAGACAAAATGTATAAAAAAGCCAGTCAATTAAAATTGACTGGCTTTTTTTTTGACGTAAATTTTAGGCCGACCTATTACGAATCAGCCTAAAATAAAATAGACCTTATTTTACAAACTTTTCATTCACTTTTACTGTTAATGGATGATAACCGTCCTTAGCCTTAGTAAATGCTTCTCTTGCAATAGCTAGCCCTTCTGGAGTAGAAGACAGTGCTTTATATAAAGGCTTAACCAACTTATTGCGACCAATTGAAACTAAATAATCATTAAGCCTTGGAAATGCCGGTTCATACCAGTTATTCACACAAATCAATAACCAACTATGGGCAATTTCATTATTCTTAATGTCTGTTAGCCCAAATGCTTCATCTAACTCTTTAAGCTGAGCAACTGTTAATTGTGCAGGCAAGTTATTTAAAAAATATAACCACTGATGAACAACCCAGTTTTTACTGTCAATGTCTTTAGCTTTTATTTTGCCAGCCAACCAGTTGTTTCTTGCGCTATCAACACTGGTAAATGCATTAGACTCAGGAACTGGAGCGCCTTCTGGTACACCAGGTTTAAAAATCCACTCCTCAATGCGCTCTTTAGATATCTTATCACTATGGTCTTGAACTAGAGTTTTATCTAAGTAATCAATGAAGTCATTAGTGGTAATACTTTTAAAAGCAAATGTTTCAAAATAACCTAATAGAAACTTATCGAAATTCTCTCGGCCAACTTTGTATTCTAGCTCTCTTAAAAATAAAGCACCTTTTTCATAGGGAATATTGCTAAATACTTCATCAGGATCTCGGCCTTTAAGGTCAATGGCTAAAATTTGATCATTAGGCTTTAAAGAATCTATATCCGCTTGTAAGTCCTGACGACCTAACACAGCTTCCATTGCATAGCGGTCTTCACCATATACCATTTCCATGATTCGGTAGGTCAAATACGTTGTGAATCCTTCATTCAACCATAGGTCTCGCCAAGTCGCATTAGTAACAGTATTTCCAGACCAAGAATGCGCGAGTTCATGGGCTATAAGTGAAACAAGGCTTTTATCTCCAGCAATAACAGTAGGCGTAATGAAAGATAATCTAGGGTTCTCCATTCCTCCAAATGGAAAAGATGGGGGTAATATAAGTAAATCATAGCGATCCCAGCTATATGGGCCGAAACTTTTCTCGGTGGCAATAAGCATTGATTCAGTATCTTCAAACTCTGCTGCTGCCGCATCTAAAATACCAATTTCAGAGTAAACACCTGTTCGCTCCCCCATAGCTTTAAAGTGTAAATCTCCTACCGCTAGGGCAATTAAATAAGAAGGAATAGCCTGTGGCATAGAAAATTCATAAACGCCATCTCTTGGAGTGTCAGGATCATTCGATGCACTCATAACAGCCAGTAATTCTTTTGGTGTTCTTATAGTTGCATCATATGTCACCCTTACATTAGGAGAATCTTGCAGAGGAATGAAACTTCTGGCATGAATAGCTTGGGCTTGAGTAAATAAAAATGGATGCTTTTTACCAGCAGTTTGTGCTGGAGTTAACCATTGTACTCCAGAAGCTTGCGGTACCGTTTGGTAATAAACAGTAAGAGTACTACCTTGTTCAGGTAAGGTAATGCTCAGAGGCGCACCTAAAAATGAGTCAGACTCTGCCAAACTAAAGGATAAATCCTCTCCATTGGCAGTAACTTTAGAAATGATCAAATCACGGGTGTCTAAAATTAACGTTTTGGCATGAGCTGTCATTCTCTTAAAGTCTAAGGCAACACTTCCAGTTAATTCCCTTTTACTAAAGTCTACATTCAAATCTAAAGTTAGGTGTGTCACCTTCACTTCTTCTGGATTTGAAAAAGAATGATAATCTTGTGAGGTATGTTTATTAAAATCTGCAACAACCTGCTCAACTTTGCCATCAGCTGAATGATTAAGGCTATTGGTACTGCTAGTTGACTCGTTACAACTTGCTAAAAGTAGCAGTGTAAATGAGCCTACAATTAAATTTTTTATTGTCATTATGAAGAATCCGAGATATACGTGGAAAACCTAATTGTTGCATATTTAGCGGGCCATAAGAATACAGAGGATTTAATATATATTCCGCAGAACTTTCGAGTCTAATATTGAAATTAGCTACTTATAATTTTAACTTTGTCATGTGTATGGCAATCGTGAGGGTTAATAAAAATGACAAGCACCTGCAATTTAATTGATGAATCAAGCGAGTTTTTAAAGGAATTTAAAGATGTAAAACCCTTAAAACAAGATAATAAACTCCATATTCAACAATCAAAAGTCACATTAGCAAAACAGCTCAAACGGCAACAAATTGAAGCTGAAAACAATCACGTTAGAAATTACCTGAGCTTAGAAGATATAGAACCAATTGATCCATATGACTATATTATGTTTAAGCAAAGTGGGATTCAAAATGGAGTGTACAAAAATCTAAGGTTAGGGAAATACACTATCAATAGCGTCATAAACTTACAGAACACTACATTTGAGCAAGCTAGAAACACAGTATTTAATAAGATACTACAGAGCCATAATAATGGAGACCGTACCCTATTAATCAAACATGGCTTAGGCCTGCATAGCAAACCTTTCTCAGGATTTTTGAAAAGTTGTATCAATAAATGGTTACGTCAAATGCCAGAGGTGATTGCATTTCACACTTCGCTACCAAAGCATGGTGGGAACAGCTCGGTTTACGTACTTCTTAAAAAAAACCAACAACAAAAAGCCAATAATCGAGAGTTATATTACAGCAAATAACACTCAATATTTAGCCTTGCTCAATGTTAGTTAAGGCTGGCTTAAGAAATAAGTTTATTAGTTTGCGATTCTTGATTAGCCGCTGTCCAATCAGAATGATGAGAAAGGATCGCAGACTTAGCAGACGCACTAAAAATAGCCGCAACAATTAGAAAAATAACCGTGACCAATACACCGGTTAAACCAAAACCTTTATTTGAACGATTCATGAGCGTCTCTTATTATTGTATGTAATTTATGTAGACAAGGCGAATGACGTTTAGTTCATAAAAAAATAAAGTCAAGCCGTCAAAAACTGCGTAAATATTAATCACTATTTCACTGATATACAAGGGTTTTAATTAAACGAAGAGACAAACAGCCATACCTAAATTATCCAAGGTAAAAAAATTTAGCAGCAATAGAATAAACATTGCCGCTAAGTATCTTGTCTCTCGAAATAAATTTAGCCTAAGTAAACCCTAGCATTTCTAAACATACGCATCCAAGCACCGTCTTCTTGCCAATCACTAGGATACCAAGAATTAGCTACGCTTCTAAATACTCGCTCTGGGTGGGGCATCATGATAGTTGCTCGCCCATCTGCGCTGGTTAAACCAGCAATACCTAAAGGAGAACCATTTGGATTAGCTGGATAATTTTGGGTAACTTTACCGTAGTTATCAACGTATTGAAGGGATACTGCTTGGTTCTCTAGTGCTTTTAAAGCACCGCTATCACCAGCAAACTCGGCTCTACCTTCACCGTGAGAAACCGCTATTGGCATTCTAGAGCCATGCATACCATTGAAGAAAATCGATGCAGACTCTTTGACTTCTAACATGGCTACTCTAGCTTCAAACCTTTCAGATTGGTTCGTAACAAAGTGTGGCCATAACTCCGCTCCTGGAATAAGAGACTTAAGGTTAGATAGCATTTGACAACCATTGCAAACCCCTAACGAGAATGAATCTGGCCGTGCAAAAAATTCCGCAAACTGATCCCTAGCTTTAGCATTAAACAAAATAGACTTCGCCCAACCTTCACCAGCACCAAGCACATCTCCGTAAGAAAATCCGCCACAGGCCACCAAGCCCTTAAACTCATCTAAAGAATATTTTCCAGACAAAATATCACTCATGTGTACATCTATTGCAGCAAAGCCTGCTCGGTCAAAAGCAGCTGCCATTTCTACATGAGAATTTACCCCTTGCTCTCTCAGGATAGCCATTTTAGGTGCCACACCTTTTGCAATATAAGGGGCTGCAATGTCTTCTTTGGTGTCAAAACTTAACGCTGCATGTAAACCTGGATCTGCCGCGTCAGCTTTTGCTGCAAATTCTTGCTCCGCACACTCGGGGTTATCTCGGCGCTTTTGCATATGACGCGTAGTCTGTGCCCAAGCTTGTCTATAATGGACTCGAGAGTTCTCTAAAATCACCTCACCATTTAACTGAATACTGATTTTATCGCTGTCATTAATCCCACCAATACTAAAAATCGCATCTGCTAAACCATATTCTGCAAATACATCCAAAACACGAGATTTAGTTTTTGATGAAATCTGTATGACTGCACCCAATTCTTCATTAAATAGCATATCTATAGGTGAGCCATTTAAACTATCTAAGCTAATATCAACCCCAACTTTACCTGCAAATGACATCTCAGCAATGGTGGTAAATAGGCCACCGTCAGATCTATCGTGATAAGCTAACAAACACTTTTCATTAACTAACTGTTGAATCCCTAAGAAAAAGCCTTTTAAGAGCTCTGGAGAATCAAGATCTGGAGAGGTATTGCCTAACTGGCCGTATACTTGTGCCAAGCATGAAGCCCCTAACCTATTTTTCCCCTTACCTAAGTCAATCAAAAGTAACTCTGTGTTTTCAACATGAGTCTTTAACTGGGGAGTGAGGGTTTTACGAATGTCTTGTACCGCACCGAAAGCGGTTATAACTAAAGACAAAGGAGAAGTTACTGACTTATCAGAGCTTCCATCTTGCCATGTTGTTTTCATAGACATCGAATCTTTACCAACAGGAATAGTGATCCCTAGGGCCGGACACAACTCTTCACCTACGGCTTTAACAGCTTCGTAGAGCCCAGCATCCTCACCAGGATGCCCAGCTGCAGCCATCCAGTTTGCAGATAAGTTAATACGATTAAAATCACCAATATCGGCCGCAGCTATATTGGTTATTGCTTCCCCTACAGCCATTCGTGCAGAGGCAGCATAGTTGATTAAAGCGACAGGAGTACGCTCCCCCATAGACATAGCTTCACCTTGATACGTATCAAAACTTGAAGCTGTAACAGCAACATCAGCCACTGGAACCTGCCAAGGCCCAACCATTTGATCTCTTGCAACCAAACCTGTTACCGAACGGTCACCTATGGTGATTAAAAAGGTTTTTTCAGCCACTGTAGGTAAACTAAGAATACGTTCAGCTGCTTCTGATAAGTCCATAACAGACATATCAACGGCTTCTGTGTCTAACTTTTTAGAGCTAACATCCCTATGCATTTTAGGAGTTTTTCCTAACAACACATCTAAAGGCATGTCGATAGGGTTATTTTCAAAATGACTATCGCTTAGTGTTAAATGCTCTTCTTGAGTTGCTTCACCTACAACAGCAAATGGTGCCCGCTCTCTTTGACAAATAGCTTCGAATACTTCAAGGTTTTCAGGTGCAACAGACAATACGTAGCGCTCTTGAGACTCATTACACCAGACTTCCAGTGGAGACATGCCAGGCTCATCATTTGGTACATTACGAAGTTCAAATTTACCACCACGTCCAGCATCACTTACAAGTTCTGGAAATGCGTTAGACAGGCCACCAGCACCAACGTCATGAATAAACTGAATAGGGTTGTTTTCACCCATTTGCCAACATTTATCAATAACTTCCTGACAGCGGCGCTCCATTTCAGGGTTTCCACGCTGCACAGAAGCAAAATCTAAATTTTCACTTGACTGTCCTGAAGCCATGGAAGAAGCAGCGCCTCCTCCTAAGCCTATATTCATAGCTGGGCCACCAAGGGCTATAAGTTTGGCCCCTACTGTAATATCACCTTTTTGAATATGTTGTTTGCGAATATTGCCAAGGCCACCAGCTAACATTATCGGCTTGTGATATCCCCTAACCTCTTCACCATTAAAGCTATTTACTTTTTGCTCATAGGTTCGAAAATAACCCAGTATACTTGGACGACCAAATTCATTATTAAACGCAGCTCCACCTAAAGGACCGTCCATCATGATGTCATACGCACTCACGATTCGGCTTGGCTTTCCAAAATCCATTTCCCAAGGCTGACTAAAATCAGGAATATTTAAATTAGATACCGAAAAGCCAACTAATCCAGCTTTAGGTTTAGACCCTCTTCCAGTGGCTCCCTCGTCTCGAATCTCACCGCCAGAGCCTGTAGCCGCTCCAGAAAATGGTGCGATTGCTGTGGGGTGATTATGGGTTTCAACTTTCATCAGAATATCTATATCTTCATGATGATAGGTGTATTCTTTAGTTTCTGTGTCGGGGAAAAAGCGCCCAGCAAAACTTCCTTCCATAACAGCAGCGTTATCTTTATAAGCAGAGTGAACATTTTCACCACACTTCTCAAAGGTATTCTTAATCATTTTGAATAATGATTTGGGCTGCACTTCACCGTCTATGGTCCAATCTGCGTTGAAAATTTTATGACGACAATGTTCTGAGTTTGCTTGGGCAAACATGTACAACTCTACATCATTAGGGTTACGCCCCAACCGTGTAAAATTATCAAAAAGATAATCAACCTCATCGTCAGCCAGTGCTAATCCTAAATCAACATTAGCTTGTTGAAGTGCTGATTTGCCTTTTTCCAACATTTGTATCGAAATCAAAGGAGCGTGTTCACTCTCTACAAAGAGTGCGCTAGCTTCAGAAAATTCGTCTAAAACAACCTCTGTCATACGGTCATGAAGAATAGATTTAAGCAATACAACTTGCTCTTCACTTAACTCTTCAGACTCAACATAATATGCAATCCCCCTTTCAAGACGATTGACTTGTTTCAATCCGCAATTATGAGCAATATCTGTTGATTTTGAAGACCAAGGGGAAATGGTTCCAGGCCGAGGAGTAACTAAAAATAAGCGACCTTCAGGTGCGTGCTCTTGAATCTTAGGGCCGTAGGTTAATAGCTTATCTAGCACTTCACTATGCTGCTCTGATAAATCACCACGAATACTTGCAAAGTGAGTATACTCGGCATAAATGCTTATTACAGGCAGGGAGTTGTCTACAAATTGAGTTAAATATTTCTCAACACGAAAATCGGATAACGCAGGTGTACCGCGAAGCACTAACATAGAGTCATACCTTATAGCGGAATTTGTCACATCATAACTATGACAAATCGATGAAAGAGGAATTTTAAGGCGCGAATTATAGGGTAATTTTATCTAATTGATAAGGGCAACCTGCCCTATTTTCTAAAAAACAAAGCACTGGATGATTCATCAAAATTTGTTCACAATAGAGAGACTAAAGTTTAGAGGATACTATTATTCAATTGCGTCGTTACTTAGCCCTATCTTTAATGGTTTTCATAAGTAGTTGTAATGATGTTGAGCAGTCATCTGGCTTAACAAATATACTCGACTCCGGCGTTTTGAAAGTTGGTACTACCTATGGATTAACTACCTATTACAATGGCCCCACCGGTCCAATAGGGTTTGAGTATGAACTTGCTGCGGGCTTTGCCGATTATTTAGGTGTAAAACTAGAAGTATTTCCATACTACAACTTAAATGAATTATTTCCCCAACTAGAAAACTCCCACATTGATGTCATTGCAGCAGGTGTAATAGTTAGTCCAGACCGCTTCAATACATTTAAATTTGGACCCGGTTATCAACGAGTAACTGAAAAACTAGTGTTTAAGCAGGGCGATGAGTGGCCAAGAGGCATTGAAGATATTACCGGTGAATTGGTCGTAGTATCGGGTAGCAGCCATACCGAGTCTCTTTCTTTATTACAACAATCTCATTCTGACTTAACCTGGCAAGAAACCGACGAAAAAGATATGGAAGAGTTAATGGAAATGGTCCTTGAAGATAAGTTGGACTATACCATTGCAGATTCCAATATATTGGCATTAATGCGCAGGCGGTTTCCAGAATTGGCTATAGGATTTTCAGTCAGCCCTGAGCACGATATTGCGTGGGCAGTAAACAAACAAAAAGACGACTCCGTATTAGCAGCCATGATCGAATACTTTGGTATTATCCAAAGTAATGGCAAGTTTGCAGCCTTAGAAGATAAATACTTTGGCCATGTTCGCCAGTTCAACTATGTCGATACGCGAGAGTTTATAAAAAAATCTAAAACCATTTTACCTACCTATCAAGCTTGGTTTAAACAATACTCCAAGGATATAGATTGGCGTTTACTCGCGGCAATGAGTTATCAAGAAAGCCACTGGCGTCCTAAAGCGAAATCGGTTACGGGTGTCCGCGGAATGATGATGCTAACCCTAGCCACGGCAAAAGAGCTGGGTATTACCTCAAGGCTTGATCCCGAGCAAAGTATTAAAGGAGGAGCTGAATACCTAGCCAAAATTCTAAGGCGGATCCCTGACCGTATAACGTTTCCAGACCGTTTATGGTTTGCCCTAGCTGCATATAATATTGGATTTGGTCACCTTGAAGATGCAAGAGTTTTAACCCAGAGACAGGGCGCCAACCCAGATATGTGGGTTGATGTGAAGATACGTCTTTTACAGCTTAGACAGAAAAAATACTACAAAACCACTAGGTACGGTTATGCTCGAGGAAATGAAGCCGTTGCTTATGTGGATAATATTAGACGCTATTACGACACACTTGTTTGGTTAGATGAGCAACAACCTCAAATGCTGGAAGAGCCTCAAATAGAATTAAAACCTATTGACACCATTTCTACTGAAATGGAGCCAACAGAAGTTGCCGCAACGAATAAAGAATAGTACAAATACTTTATTCGCTATCCCCATATCCCTCATGACTATTACGAATTTCATAGAAAGTGGCTTGGGCATATTCGTCTGGATCACTTGAGTTATTTAAATGATAAACCCCAACTTTAAAATACTGATACTGGCCATCCTCATCGAATAAGCTATCGCTCATATCCAAACTAGCAACGATATCATCCTTGCCTTCTCTAATAATAGTGACAGTGAGAAGGTTGTCTAACACATTTATTCTGTAGCTAAAGACTTCGTCTAACGCTATACCATCTGTAGGATTAGACGCACTGTTACTCCTTGAGCCCATCATTTCAACGTAAATTTCATCAGAGCCTTCAACTCTTGGCTCATGGGCAAAATAGATAGCTCCTTTATCGTTGCCTGGTAATTTTCGATAATATAAACGAATTGGTTCATCATCATTAGCATGGATTTGGCCAATAACTAATCGACCAATTTGATAATCTTCACCGGTAGTCGTTACATTATTCACCGCTAAGGTAACGTTTAACTCGCCATTCACGCCACCTGCCGCAGCTTGAGAAGCATTAGATGCACTACCAAACACCCAGTTATTTTGATTTACACCTTGCGTCCTGTGAGAAGTATTCCCTCTACGGAGCATTTCGCGCAACTCAACTCGCACATAACTAGTGTTAGTAGAGGTTTTAAATCCGTAACTTGGCGAGCGCATTACAATTCCGCCATCTGCAGAAGCATAGAAAAATTCAGAGTTTGTATATCCAGCGGCTAACTCAGTCTCAAATATTGAATCTGAAGTACCACTATTATCTTCATCTGTGGGTACACTCAAATACCAATCTATAAGCTCGATCCCTAATTCGTTAGGAAAAGCATCAACAATTAAACCATCGGCATCTTCACAGCTATGGGCTTCTACTTCAACAATACTATTCCAGTCGTTCTCTGAGTTTCCTAAGCCAATAATCTTTATATAACGAGCTTCACTTTCGACAAGATTAACTAGCTCGAAACCACTGTGTTTACCACTTGAAAAACCATCTTCAAGCACAGAATTCCAAATTGCATTATCAGAAGAGGTTTCTACTTCAAAATTAGCTTGGCGCTCAGCACCGTCATGCCACTTTATCTTCAGAGCCCCTAGCGTATTTATACTGCCAAGGTCTAGAACCAACTCCTTACCAGTACCTTGTGAAGACCACCTAGACTCAGGAGTTGTTAGCCTATCAATTGTATTTTCAGGTAAGTAAGATGGATCAGAAGTGCCATCATCTGATGCAGATAAAATGCTGTAAGCTTGATTGGTGCATACTTCTGGCGTGACTGTTGGCTCTTCTTGCACAGGTGGAGTGACGACTACAGGTTCATTATTTGAGCCGTTGGATCCTGAACCACCACAAGCAGAAAGACCTAATACACAACATAAACCTATGTATTTATAACGTAAAAACAAATTGGACATAACACCACCTAAAATACAATTTATACGCACTGACTACTTACATCAGACAGAAATTGCACAGATTATATTACAAAGGACATTATTTATGTCACATTTTCGTAACAATCTTCCGATAGCTTATCTATAACTTAGAAGCAATTGAAGTTGAACTAAACAAATAGTTTCACTACTAATTACTTTAAATAACCCATAATTTAAGAGAAAGTTTCAATGAAAAAACGTAACACCATGCAAAACAGACATAAGCTAGCAAGTAATAGTAGAAGGCGCCAACTGTTAAAGCGTGTGCAACAAAAGGTAGTACTTCGTAGACAACACTTTCAAATTTTAGAAACGGTTGATGAGCTACAACAATATTCTTAATGTTCCCTTGTCAGCTTTTCTTGACGCTTAATTCTTTTCTTTTCGGCCCGCCTCATACGAAAAAAGTCAGATAAGACTGCCCCACACTCCTCTGCTAAGACACCACTTGTTACCTCAATTTGATGATTCAATCGCTCATCATCTAGCAGATTCATAATACTTCCCCCTGCCCCTGTTTTTAAGTCGCTTGCCCCAAACACTACACGCTCGACTCGACTATGCACTAGTAAACCAGCACACATAGAACAAGGCTCTAAGGTTACATATAAGGTTGTATTAATAAGCCTATAGTTTTTTATAGTTTTCCCAGCATTTCGAATAGCCATCATTTCTGCATGAGCAGAAGGGTCATGTAAAGTAATGGATTGGTTCCACCCTTCGCCAACAATCTTGCCATTTTGAATTAACACTGCACCAACAGGGACTTCTCCTTGTGCTTGTGCATTATCAGCTAGCATTAAAGCATGGCGCATCCATTTTATATCTTCTGCAATACTCATCGGTTAATTTGTCTTTTTCATCATTTTTTAGTTAATTACATCAATGCTTTAACTATTTAAGCCAAAATCAAGATATTTTGATAGCTAACAAACGCCTAACCACTTGAAAAACAAGTAGTTTTAATATTGGTCAAATATTTGCTATGTTTTACCTATAAGCATAAACTTTTTATAAATAGAGACAAGACAAAGGGGAGTTGAAAATGAATTTAACAGCTATCGTTATAGTAGCAATTGTTTGCTGGGCCATAGTTGAGCTTGTAAATGGGCCAAAGGGTAAGAAAAAAGATAAAACCAGTAATGAACAAGCAGCCCTTAATAAAGAATTACAAAGTGAAATTAAGACTATGCGTGAACGCATTGAAACCTTAGAAAAAATTGTAACTGATGAAAAGTACGACTTGAATCGCCAATTTGATGAGTTAAAGAAAGACAAAGTGGCGTAGGATAGACTATTTTTAATGAGGCCAAATATACGGCCTCATAGAAATAGCCTCTATATGTACTATCTTAGTTAATGCAATAATTGCTTTTTGTAAGCTGCAGCATACATACTCAAGAGCTTGAGTTTTTCGTCTTCATTCAGTCCTTCTAACCTACTCTTTAAGTACTTTTCGGCCTTGACGCTGTGCTCATCTGTTACCGCTATATCTACCCCGTCCAACATAGAAGCTGCCATGGCACCTGTGGCAAAAGGTTGATAGCTTTGTAATATTTCCCTATCTAAACTTGCTGCTACTTCTTTAGCATTCTCAAACTCACCTACTAACTGCTTTGAAAAATGTAAATGTACTCTGCCTTTTTGACCCGTAATGCCATTAACTATACTTCTTACATCCTCGTTATCAGGTTTGTCGTAGCTCCCCTCTTTTTCTAATTGGTGTAATTCTTTGGCTTTGTTTACATCACAGGGATCAAATTCGTAGGATATGGATACAGGTACAATTCTCAACTCATTTATATATTCTGAAAAAGTCTTAGTTTTTGGCTTATTCATTGAAAGCATGGAGATTATAGCTGGATTGGTTAAATCGTTACCATCTTTAGCCCTGCCTTCTCGCTGAGCAATCCACACATGTTGACCTTCACTGTGCAGAGTATATTCAATATACTCACTTAAAAGTTTTGCAGCCTGCAACTTCTCTCGTCTGTCAGTGGCTTTACGTTTTACAATAAAGCACTTATTTAACCTAATTAAATCCGCAACCCAAGGCTTTTTAAGTAAGTTATCACCAACAGCTATCCTCACTGTATCTTGCCCGTTCTCATGTAATGTCCAATTTATAAAAGCGGGATCTAAAGCAATGTCTCTATGATTACTGATAAACAAACAAGGCTCAGAAACATCTAAGGTCTCCAATCCAGTTATGGTGACAGATTCGGTAGTTGTAGCTATCATTTTATCCATGAAAGGGGCAATCAAGCTTTGAAATTCACTTAAAGTATTGATGCGCTTAGCCTGCATATTAATATACAATCGCGTAAATAAAGCGAGTAGCGGCTTAAGAAAATCAGGCCACGACGCAAACCTAAATGCAACAATACTCGCAATAAACTCTGCATTATTAAAAAGCTTAGGTAAAACCGTTGCTAAATCTGCGTCATCAAAAGGACGTATTGAATCAAATCTTTCTGGCATTAGGTGTAATTAATCCTTACAAAAATAAAGTAGCTAGATTGGTATTACGTATCATTAGTTGTTTAGGCTACCCTGAAGAAGCTTCCAACTGACTTCATGTTGCTCATTTAGTGTAGAGAAAAATAGTGAGTCGTCATTTATGGAAACTGAAAACTCCATAGTTCTAGAAATAGACTGACTTAATTTCTGAACCGACTCCCAATCAAAAGAGACAACCGTAACAGGCAAACCTTGAAACTGAGGTTGCACTTGTTTCCACCAAACAGTCGATTTAGAGTTAAAACTATAGACATAACTTTTCTTGGCCAGCCGACAACTTTTCTTAACCCTTTCAAAGCTAGGCTCTCCAACATCAATCCAAAGTGTAATTTGATCATCAAGTTCTTTAATCCAAATGTCTGGCTCTTCCGTGGCACTTAACCCTTTAGTAAAAACCATTAAATCATTTGCGTTTTGGTGTAGGTTTAAGCAATAGGCCGATACTCTTGCCATCATCCGTTCTATTTTTTCAGAAGGATGTAATGCAATAGTTAAATTAACCGAATCGTAGTAATCATGGTTAAAGTCAGACACAGAGATATTAAATTTATATATAGTTGGCTTTATCGCCATACTTCTTTACTCAGAATAGGTTAGGAAAGTTTCATTTCGATTAAGGAGGGCTTAAATCCCATTTTTTCATATGCAGTTAGTGCTGGACGATTATCGGCATAGGCTTCTAGATAAAAATCTTCAAACCCTAATTTTTTGCCCCACAGCACAAGTGCTTCCATAATCAGTTGGTTAATACCTTGACCTCGATGGGACTCAACGACATACATAAAACCTAAGTAAATATGAAAGTCATGAATTAAATGGGGCTTTGACTCACGAATACGGGCATATCCAGATGCTATGATTTGTCCAGCATCTTCAGCCACCATGACAATAGACTTATCACTTTCAATAAGAGCTCCAAGATCGTAATAATGAATGCCTTCAGGCTTAAGACATTCATTAAAAGGCCTTTCAGTGGCAATAATGCCTTGCTCAAATTCACGTAATATCGGTAACTCAGATATAACAGCAGGTCTTATTTTTATGTCACCCATCCAACTCTATCTCCCTAAACTCGAAATAACTGTTTACTCCCACTCGATAGTTGCTGGAGGCTTTCCTGAGATGTCATAAACAACACGAGAAATGCCATCTATTTCATTGATTATTCTGTTAGATACTTTTCCTAAAAAGTCATAAGGCAAATGGGCCCAATGAGCGGTCATAAAGTCTATAGTTTCTACCGCGCGTAAAGATACCACCCAGTCATACTTTCTGGCATCTCCCATCACTCCAACAGACTTGACGGGCAAAAACACAGTAAAGGCTTGACTCACTTTATGATACAAATCTGCTTCATGAAGCTCCTCAATAAAGATAGCATCCGCTCTTCTTAATAAGTCACAATATTCTTTTTTAACTTCACCTAATACACGCACCCCTAAACCCGGACCCGGGAATGGGTGGCGATAAAGCATGTCATATGGTAAGCCTAACTCTAAACCAATCTTTCTGACTTCGTCTTTAAACAACTCTCGCAATGGCTCAACTAGCCCCATTTTCATATCATCTGGCAAACCACCTACATTATGATGTGATTTAATAACATGGGCTTTACCTGTAGCAGATGCTGCTGACTCAATCACGTCAGGATAAATAGTTCCTTGGGCTAACCACTTAGCATCGACCAACTTTTTCGACTCTTCATCAAATACTTCAACAAAAACTCGGCCAATAATTTTTCGTTTTGCTTCTGGATCTGCTTCGCCGGCGAGCGCATCTAAAAACCTAGTTTCGGCTTCAATTTTGCGAATATTAAGACCAAAATGATCACCAAACATATCCATAACTTGTTGACCTTCGTTTAAACGCAACAAGCCATTATCAACAAACACACAAGTAAGGTTCTTACCAATCGCACGATGTAATAGCATTGCGACAACAGAAGAGTCTACGCCACCAGACAAACCTAAGATAACTTGGTCATCTCCGATTTGCTCTTTCATTTTTGCCACAGCATCTTCAATAATTGCCGCAGGGGTCCATAGCTTTTCACAACCACAGATGTCTAAAACAAACTGCGATAACATTCTTTGCCCTTGGCGTGTATGCGTTACTTCAGGATGGAATTGAATACCATAGAATTTTTTATCTTCGTTCGCAAAAGCCGCAAAAGGACAGCTATCGGTTTTAGCAGTAGTAACAAAGCCACTCGGCGCTTCACTGACTTTGTCGCCATGACTCATCCAAACATCGAGTAAAGAATTACCATTGTCAGATATGTGATCTTCAATATTTTTAAATAAAGCCATTTCAGCAAGCACTTCTACTTGCGCATATCCAAACTCCTTTAGGTTAGAACTTTGAACTTTGCCGCCTAACTGCTCAGCCATAGTTTGCATTCCATAGCAAATACCTAAAACAGGAACGCCTGCTTCAAATACGTACTGTGGTGCTCTTGGAGAGTCATCTGCATGCACAGACTCTGGCCCACCAGATAAAATAATTCCATTGGGGTTAAAGGCTTCAATCTGCTCTTGTGTAACATCCCATGCCCAAAGTTCACAATACACGCCTATTTCTCTCACTCGACGTGCAATAAGTTGCGTATATTGAGAGCCAAAATCAAGGATCAAAATACGTTGGTCATGGATATCTAAACTCATTTGTTTACTCTTTAATTAAAAATAATGAAATGTCGGCGCTTTACTTTATAGGTAAAGCGCTTAATGGATTTACTATGATCTAACCTAGACGGTAATTAGGCGCTTCTTTAGTGATACTAACATCATGAACATGAGATTCACCCATACCAGCTGCAGTCACTTTAACAAACTGTGGTTTAGTACGCAGTTCTTCAATCGTTGCTGAACCAGTTAAGCCCATTGCAGAGCGTAAGCCCCCCATCTGTTGATGGATAATATTTGCAATTGGTCCCTTGTATGCCACGCGTCCTTCGATACCTTCTGGTACGAGTTTTTCAGCACTTTTTGAGTCTTGGAAATAGCGGTCAGATGAACCATTATTTTGATCCATAGCCCCCAAGGAGCCCATACCACGGTATGACTTATAGTATCGACCTTGATAAAGCTCAACTTCTCCTGGTGCTTCTTCAGTGCCCGCTAACATACTGCCGACCATGACACTGCTCGCTCCAGCAACTAAGGCTTTAGCAATATCGCCAGAAAAACGAATACCGCCATCAGCGATAACAGGAACATCAGTATCCTTTAGTGCTTCAACAGCATCAGAAACTGCTGTAATTTGCGGCACACCACAACCAGTAACAATACGTGTTGTGCATATAGAGCCTGGGCCTATGCCTACTTTAACAGCATCCACACCTGCATCAGCCAAGGCTTTTGCACCTTCTCCTGTTGCCACATTACCTGCAATAATTTGTACATCAGGATAATCTTGGCGAACTTTTTTGACTCGTTCAATAACCCCTTGGGAGTGACCGTGTGATGTATCGATTAACAATACGTCTACACCTGCTTCGATTAACAACTTGATTCGCTCATCAGTTCCAGGACCAACACTCACTGCTGCCCCAACTCGTAAACGACCTAATTCATCTTTACATGCATTTGGTTTGCTTTCTGCTTTTTGAAAGTCTTTTACTGTAATCATACCTGTCAATTTAAAGGTATCATCAACAACAAGTATTTTTTCGATTCTATGTTCATGCATTAAATCTAATACTTGCTCAGAAGGCGCGCCGGCTTTAACTGTGACCAGATCATCTTTTTTGGTCATCACGTTGGATATTGGTTGCTCTAAGCTATTTTCAAAGCGAAGGTCACGACCTGTAACTATACCAACAAGGTTGTTGTCTTCATCAACTACTGGGAATCCAGAAAAGCCATGTTGCTTACTCAAAGTATTGATTTCAGAGATTGTAGCTGTGGGTAAAACAGTGACAGGATCAGAAACCACGCCACTTTCGTATTTTTTAACAATGCGTACATGCTCTGCTTGTTGTTCAGGAGGCATGTTCTTATGAATAAATCCAATGCCGCCTTCTTGTGCAAGGGCTATGGCTAAACGAGCTTCCGATACAGTGTCCATTGCAGCTGAAATTAAAGGAATATTCAAACTTACACCGCGAGTTAATCGGGTTTTAAGATCTGCGGTATGAGGTAAAACAGTAGAGTGTCCAGGCACAAGTAAAACGTCGTCAAACGTCAGTGCCTCTTTAGCGATCCGTAACATGCAACATCACCTTTAAATAGGGTTTTAATTGCGGCGCAATTCTAGCGGCTTTACTTAGTTTCGTCTAGAAAATTATCATTGAAACACTTAGATATTTTAGATAACAGCAAATACACTAAAGTTGAATTAGAAATATGTACCAATAGACATATCAGGTACACTGTATTCATATTTAAGTTGTATACCTTGTAATTCATGTTTCAATCTCAAACACCTTCAAAAACAATACTTACTGTCAGTCATTTAAACCGTTTAGCACGAACAGTTTTAGAAAATGAGATAGGTCAAGTTTGGCTATCAGCAGAAATATCCAATTTTATAGCTGCAAGCTCTGGCCACTGGTATTTCACATTAAAAGACAATAGAAGCCAAGTGAAAGCCGCCATGTTTAAAGGAGCAAATAGGCGAGTACAACTGAAGCCCAAAGAAGGCGACAAAGTTTTAGTTAGGGCCAATATTGGGCTTTACGAACCTAGAGGAGACTATCAACTTATAGTTGAGCATATTGAGCCCGAAGGAGAAGGCCAATTAAAACAACAATTTGACCAATTAAAAGCAAAGTTATCTAAAGAAGGGCTATTTGATTTTGAAAATAAAAAGCCATTACCCAAAACGATAAATAAGGTAGGCATAGTTACGTCTGCTACTGGTGCGGCTTTACACGATATACTGACAGTATTACAGAGACGCAACCCATCTATAGAAGTCTTCATATATCCCACTCTTGTACAAGGAAGCACTGCTGTAAGTGCCTTATGTGAGGCAATCGAAACAGCCAATCACAGAAATGAAGTGGATGTTTTAATAGTGGGCAGAGGCGGAGGCTCACTAGAGGACTTATGGTGCTTCAACAGTGAAGAATTAGCGAATGTTATTTTTGCATCTAGGTTACCAATTGTCAGTGCAGTAGGCCATGAAGTGGATGTTAGTATTGCAGATTTTGTGGCTGATCTTAGAGCCCCTACTCCTTCTGCAGCAGCTGAGTTAGTCAGTGACGACCAATCTAGCTTATTAGACAAATTAACAACGATTCGTAACCAACTTATCAAAGGCATTAAGCAACAACTGCAGGTCCAAGAGCACAAGCACCAATTAGCTTCAAAGGCGTTACTGCAAAATCATCCTCAAAAACAACTTGAGCAACAACATCAATTCGTTGATCAAATACAGGCCAGATTAAAACAGGCCTTTGATCAAAGTTTTATTCAGGCTAAACAACGTCAACACTATATTAGCGAACGATTGCAGCGTCTGTCGCCATCTAAAACGATTGCCACTCACACGTTAGCGATTTCAGAACTAAACCAAAAGTTAACTAAAAATTGTCAAAACCTGTTGAAGCAAAAACAACAAATTTTAGCTAATAACAGCCACTTACTGGAAACTGTGAGTCCTCTAGCAACGCTTTCTCGTGGTTATAATATTGGTTTTAAAGGAGAGCAGATAGTAAAAAGCGTCACCCAACTAACACCAGGAGATGAGCTTACTAGCCGTTTTGTAGATGGTGAAGTGGTGAGTGTCGTGACAAAAATTAATGATTAGTATCTAGATCAGGCCAAGCTGCCTGATCTAGATTAAGCGAATAAAAGTTATTTAGATTTTTTATGCATACGCATTAATTGTCTACGTTTACGTCTTTGAGAATCATTTAATTGGCTATGATCAGACTCATAAGGATTGACAGAGTCCCTAAACTCAATCTTTATTGGTGTTCCCATGACTTTTAAAGACTTTCTAAAATAATTCATCAAATAACGTTTATAAGAGTCTGGCAAGTCTTTAAGCTGATTTCCGTGAATAACAACAATTGGCGGGTTATAACCACCAGCATGGGCGTACTTCAATTTCACTCGACGACCTCTAACCATAGGTGGTTGGTGGTCATCTTGAGCCATATCCATTATACGGGTTAGCATGGCTGTGTTGATTCGCTTAGTTGCCGAAGCATAAGCTTCTTTAACAGACTCAAATATGTGTCCTACACCCGTACCATGCAAAGCAGAAATAAAGTGTATACGTGCAAAATCAATAAAGCCTAAACGCCTATCTAACTCCCGCTTTATCTCATCTTTTACATCTTTATCTAAGCCATCCCACTTATTAACTGCTACCACTAAAGAGCGGCCAGCATTGAGAATAAATCCCAGTAAACTTAAATCCTGATCGGTAATCCCTTCTTGGGCATCAACTACAAATAACACCACGTTAGCTTCTTCGATAGCTTGCAACGTTTTAACAATTGAAAACTTCTCAACAGCTTCAGAAATGTTTCGTCTTTTCCTCACCCCAGCGGTATCTATCAGAATATATTCTCTTTCATCTCGCTCCATAGGAATGAAAACGCTATCCCGTGTGGTACCTGGCTCATCGTATACAACAACTCTTTCTTCACCCAAAATACGGTTAGTAAGAGTAGATTTACCTACATTGGGTTTACCCACTATGGCTAACTTAATGGGTTGCGCCTGCAGCTTTTCTAACTGCATTGCGGCATCTTCTTCAGTTAATTCTTCTTCCACTTCCTCAGGAATATGCATATCTGGAAAACGATCGGAAATAGGCACTAATGTATGTTGTAAAAGTTGAGTTACTCCTCTGCCGTGGGCAGCAGCAATCTGGTTAACAGAGCCAAGACCCAGAGCAAAAAAGTCAGCACTCTCACTATCACCATCAATGCCATCGACTTTGTTGGCTACTACATAAACAGGCTTGTCTTGCTTTCTTAAATGTTCTGCAATCCCCTGATCCGCTCCAGTCATACCGGTTCGAGCATCAACCAAAAACAATACAATATCTGCTTCTATGATAGCCAATAGTGATTGTTCAGCCATTGCCATGTCTATGCCTTGCTCATCACCACTTATCCCGCCAGTATCAACGACTATGAATTGCAATCCTTCATATTTAACTTGGCCATACTTTCTGTCCCTAGTTAAACCCGGAAAGTCTGCAACCAAAGCATCTCGGGTACGAGTTAGACGGTTAAACAAGGTAGACTTTCCAACATTAGGCCGGCCAACTAGAGCAACAACGGGTAACATAAAATAATTTCCTATAGACAAAAACGGCCTAGAAAACAATTGAGTTTCCAAGCCGTATTAAAACTTACTAAGTTTTTTTAATCGGAATCACTCCGAAAAATTTCACTCTGAAGGGGTTTGCACCGCCACTAATTTACCATCACGAGTCTGTGTGTATAATACTCCATCATCAGCGACAGGGGCATAGTATATACTTTCATCATCGTCATCTTCACCAACTTCAAGACGAGCCACTAGCTTACCATCTTCTTGGCTAAACCAGTGTAAGTAACCATATTTATCACCAGAAACAATATAATCACCAACTGGTGTGGCCCCCGTTAATAGACGTTGTTTCAGAGCGCTTTGACTCCACTTTTCTACCCCATTGCGACTATCTAAGGCATATACGGTACTGTTTGAGTCCACCACATACAATGTAGCTCCATCAATCGTTAGACGTCGATAAGAGTTGTACTCACGTTTCCAGACAACCCTACCTGAGCGTAACTCTACTGCTGCTAGGGATCCATCATATGAAATTACATAGATAATCCCACCAGAAACCAGTGGCTGACTATCAATATCAACAATACGCTCTAGCTCGGTAACACCAGTTGCAGCAGACACAACTTGTTCCCATGCAGTTTGGCCTGATTCGAGAATATTCACCACTAGTTTACCTGTAGCAGTTCCAATTATGGCTCCACCATTTACGGCTGTTGGTGAAGATACACCTCTTAGAGATAATGGAGGCACGTCGGATTCATATGCCCAAACTTCTTCACCTGTACTTGCATTTAGAGCAAATACGAAACCAGACCCTGTATTTACAACAACAACACCGGCTTCAACAGCAGGAGTAGCTAAAACTTCTCCTTTTAAAGTAGTTTTCCACTTTTGCTCACCAGTGTTTGCATCAAGAGCAATGACTTCACCATTTTCAGTACCGAAAAAGACGGTTTCATAAGCGACACTTAAACCACCAGCGATTTTAGCAGGCGTACCATCATCCCAAAAACTTGTAATAAAGCTTGTCCAACCCTTATCTTCAAATACCGCAAAGTTTGTAGACCACACTTGTTTTCCGGTTTCTTGCTCAAATGCTGCTACTAATCCTTGACGGTTAGCTGCATAAACTTTGTCGTAGGCAACCGCGGGGTGCAGCTTTGAATAGTATCCAGCAACTCCATTACCTAAATCTTTAGACCAGATAATAGAAGGAGTAAATTGCTGTTCGATAGGCTTTAACCTTCTAATCTCTAATTCATCGTCATCGTAAAACCAATTAGCAATAGTTGTACAACCACTTAACAAGAGTACATTAGCCAGTAAAGTGCCTAGAATAAAATGCTTCACTCTTATCACCTTAACCATTTGCTGCAACAGCTAGATTATCTAGTTTCATTTTCAATATTTGGTTACGTTCACCGCTTTCTAGAGCTGAACTATAAGCGGCTCTCGCCTTGTCGAATAATTGCTGAGCTAGATAAGCGTCACCTTTGATTTCAAGAGACTGACTTTTGAATGCATCAGCGGTTACTTTATCTGCATTACTAATCGCCAAATCAAATTCACCTTGAGCAAGTTGAATTCGCGCTAAGCGAAGCTGTGCAACATACTTAACCGTTGCTAACGAAGTATTATTTACAACATATTCTAACTGCTTAGCCGCTTCAGAAAAGTCTTCACGATCAGCCGCTTTCTGAGCAAGTTCTAGAGCCATAAGAGTTGCGTAACCTGTATCACCATGTTCATCAAGGTATGCTTTAGCTTCCGTGAAGCCTTTCTCATCTTGGGCTAATTTAATGCTTGTTGTTTCATATGCATTAGACGCTTGTTCTTTAGCTGCAATTTGTGAATCATTATAATAGCGCCAGCCATAAAGGCCTGCTAACCCAAGTACAGCGCCGATAATCAACGCACTACCATTCTCTTTCCAAAAGCGTTTAATGGCTTCAACTTGTTGCTCTTCTGTTTCGTATTGTTCCATGACCCATTCCTCTTACTGCTTGGTTACCTTTATAAGATAACGCTCATATTAATTTATTTTTTCTGAACCAAGTTTAAACTTAATAGCCAAAAACCTGCTTCATAAAATCAGTTAACTCATCATTTGCGACTAATTGTTGAGGCTGTTGCTCTCTTAAGTACTTAACCGCTACTTGCCCATTGTCTTTCTCATTTTCTCCAATAACTAGCGCTATTTTTGCACCACTGTTATCAGCTCGTTTCATTTGCTTCTTGAAGTTACCGCCACCATTGTGGTTCATAACTTTAAGCTGAGGTATAGCATCTCGTAGTGACTCACTAATTTGTCTGGCATATAGCTCAACAGAATCCCCCATGGCGGTAATATAAACATCTACAGAAGGAGCGACATCTTTATCCAACTCTAGGGTTTGCAACATTAAAATCAGACGCTCTAATCCCATAGCGAACCCGACGCCTTGGGTTGATTTACCACCTAACTGTTCTACCAATCCATCATAACGGCCACCAGCACATACTGTACCTTGCGAGCCTAAGCTGTCGGTAACCCATTCAAATACAGTTCGATTATAATAATCTAAGCCGCGAACTAGAGCGGGATTAACTCGATATTGGATTCCAAAGCTGTCTAATCGTTCACACAAACCTTTAAAATGTTTTTCTGAGTCTTCATCAAGACAATCAATTAACTTAGGCGCATCTTTGACGGCTTCTTGAACTTGCGGATTTTTGCTATCTAGTACTCTTAGAGGGTTTGTTTCTAAGCGGCGCAGACTATCTTCATCTAACAACTCTTTACGTTCATTTAAATAGGCAACGAGTTGTTCCTTATAAGCCGCCCTAGCCTCCGAGCTTCCAAGTGAATTGATTTCTAATGTAACATGTTGGCTAATACCAAACTTTTTCCAAAGTCTGGCACTCAAAAGAATAACTTCAGCATCTATATCTGGCCCTGCTAAGCCAAACACTTCAACTCCAAATTGATGGAATTGACGATATCTTCCTTTCTGAGGACGTTCATGACGAAACATTTGCCCTAAGTACCAAAGACGCTGTTGCTGGTTATACAATAAACCATGTTCGTTACCCGCACGAACAACACTCGCGGTGCCCTCTGGACGTAAGGTTAGGCTATCTGAATTACGGTCAGAGAAAGTGTACATTTCTTTCTCTACAATGTCGGTCACTTCACCGATTGAGCGTTTGAACAAGTCAGTACTTTCGACTATGGGGGTACGAATTTCGTTGTAACCATAACTTGCAACAACTTGACGAATAATAGACTCAACGTATTGCCACAGCCCAGAATCAGTGGGCAAGCAATCGTTCATTCCTCGAATAGCCTGTATTTGTTTTGACACGGGAAAATATTCTCTTATGCAATAATTAAAAAAAGCCCCGCATTATAGGGGCTTTAATCTAAAACGTAAAATTTTGAGGCAGAAAAACACGTTAAAATCTGGGTCTTTTATCTATTTATGATTTATCTAACCTGTTTGACTTCGATTTGGCTCTTTTCCTCAATACGACTAGCTTTTGCTCGGATACGCCTTTCTAACTGATCAACTAAATCATTATTACTCAGTCGTTCTTTCTGGCGCTTACCATCTAAATAAAAACCACTCATGTTTCTGGCCCCTGTTAAACCTAAGTCTGAGACTTCGGCTTCTCCTGGGCCATTCACCACACACCCAATAATTGATACATCCATAGGGGTTAAAATATCTTCGAGGCGCTCTTCTAAGGCATTCACTGTACTAATCACATCAAATTCTTGCCTTGAACAACTTGGGCAAGCAATAAAATTAATACCACGGGAGCGGATCCTTAAGGATTTTAAAATATCGAAACCAACTTTTATTTCTTCAACAGGATCTGCAGCCAAAGAAATGCGAATGGTATCTCCTATGCCCTCGGCCAATAGCATGCCTAAACCGACAGAGCTTTTAACTGCACCAGCTCTAATTCCACCTGCTTCAGTGATACCTAAATGCAGTGGCTGCTCAATCTGTTTAGCAAGCTCTCGGTATGCACCAACTGCTAAAAATACATCAGAAGCTTTAACGCTCACCTTGAATTGATCAAAGTTCAACTTATCTAATATATCTACGTGACGCATAGCAGATTCAACAAGGGCTTCTGGTGTAGGTTCTCCGTACTTTTCTTGTAAATCTTTTTCTAAAGAGCCGCCATTCACTCCGATTCGAATAGGAATGTTTTTATCTTTTGCACAGTCGACTACCGACCTAACCCGATCCATACTGCCTATATTTCCGGGGTTAATTCTGAGGCAGTCAACTCCGTATTCAGCCACTTTTAAAGCAATACGGTAATCAAAATGAATGTCAGCAATTAATGGAACTGAGACCTGCTGCTTAATCAACTTAAACGCTTCTGCGGCATCCATTGTTGGCACAGATACACGGACAATTTCACCACCTACTGCTTGAATTCTCTTTATCTGAGCTACGGTTTTATCAACATCAGTTGTTAAAGTATTTGTCATAGACTGCACAGCAATAGGAGCACCATCACCAATAGGTACATGGCCCACATTTATGCGTTTCGATTGACGACGTTTTATAGGGGATTCTGCAAACATAATATTAGTTAAGCTCTGTTATTCTGATAATGGTAAATTAAATTTGGCGATCTTGCCTGGAGGTAAGAATGACAAGTCAACCGGCTCACCAGCATAGCTAATTTTAACAACTTCTGACGCTCCCAAGGTAACAGTAAAAGGAGGGATACCTGTTACGGGCATGATTCTTCCTTCAACTTTTACACCATAGGCGATATTTTCACCTGTAGCATCAGCAAGGTTCATCCAGCAATCTCCAGAAAATTCAAATATTAACTGGACTGGTTCTACTACATCATTTGTAGTCGAGCTTGAATCTTCTGTAGCACTTATAAACTGTTCTAGCTCAGATACTATAAGCTCTGCATCTGGCAGTTGATTATCAGTTAATTCTGCATTTTCTTCGATGGGTTCTGAGGTGATATTAGGTTTAGCAACTAAATCAGTATCAGTATCAGTATCAGTATCAGTATCAGTATCAGTATCAGTATCAACTGAATCAGATGATGTTGGCAAAGACAAGCTAGTTGATGGCTCTATGGGCTCAACGGCATTTTTATCTTGTTGAAACCACCAGACAACTACCAATGCAATAACCACTAAAATAACTAGGTAAGTTACCAACATCAATTTGTCATCATTAGCTTGGTTGGCCACTCGCCGTGAAAAACTTTTTACTTTCACTTGATCTTTATTTCTAGTGTTCAAGTTTTCAAACGCTACCATTACGTCATTTTCAGCGACTTGAACTTGCTTAGCATAAAGTTTGATATAGCCCTTTAAAAAGGTCAGAGAAATATCGAGTTCGTAGTTATCCCGTTCTATTTCTTCAATTAAGATCTTTTTCAAATGGAGCTTATCTGCAATGTCTTGAATCGATAAATTCGCTCGTAAACGTGCGTCTTTTAATAACTGTCCAGGGCCGATTATGACCTGTTCTTCTTGTTGTTCACTCATTTTTATTTACTACTCAACAGGGGCAGGTACGACTAAAGAAAGTTTCATACCATTATAGATTTCCGATGCATCGGTCAAATTGTTCCATTCTACCAGTGTTTGCATCTTGATGTTGTATTGCAAAGATATTCTGTAAAGGTTTTCACCTTTTGCGACTATGTGGTAAGTGGGTTTAGCGCTTTTTTCTACAATACTTTCAGCCTCTACTTGAGACTTAGCCACAGTGCCTTTAGTTTCATCAAGCTCTTCTTTAATTAAAGATTTGCTACTTTGCTCTGAAGCCTTAGGCTCTTCGACCTTTAACTCGCTCACATCACTTTGCACATTAGTAACCCCAACCTTACTCAAGTCAGTGGGCAGAGCAGATAATTCATTTTTGCCGGTAGGGTTCTTTTTATTTTTTAAATACTGCAGAGTTAGAGGATTACTTGGGTACAACTGGATTAGCATATCCGAATACCCTTTAGCGACATTATGATTTCCTAAACCATCTTCAATAGCAATGGCCATTAATAAGCTTTGTGGACTTACCTGTGAAACCCTCTCATAACGCTTAAATATATCACGGGCTTCGTACCACTTTTCAGTATCAATTAAGGATTGAGTAAGCAGGTATAAGCTATTTGCGCGAGAAGGTTGGTGATTAACTGCATTCCTGAAATATTGAACAGCTTCTTCTAACAAACCTTGGCTTTGACTACATAGAGCTAAGTTCTCGTAAGTTTGAGCACTAGATATATAGTTACTGGTATTAACCGCCTTTAAAAAATATGTTTTAGCCTTTTCATAATTTCCATTCTGACATAAGAATGCACCATAGGTATTTGCGATATCTGCATTATTTGGGGCTAAATCCATTGCGTACTGATATGCACTCTCAGCTAGTTCTAACTCTCCCACATTTTGGTAATAATAAGCCATTGCGTAATTTGCATCGGCTGATCTTGGAGCAAACTCTAGTGCTTTATCTAAATTAAACTTTGCGCTACTGAAATTCCCATTTTTAAGGTAAGTTAATCCCAAAGAAACACGGTTTTCAGCAGCTTTATCCCGATCAAAATCTTTTTTAACTGTACCTGGACCTGTTTGAGTGACACATCCGGTAACAGTAAGCAGAATGAGTATTACAAAACCAATGCTAAAAATTTTAATCATGTTTTTATGAGAGCCTATATTCTGGATAACTAATGAGTATTATTGTGCCACTTTGATGGATATATTCTCGCCCTTTAATTTCTTTTTCAACATTCTCTTTGTACGGTCAACAACATCTCCAACAAGTTGGCCACATGCAGCATCAATATCATCCCCCCGAGTTCTTCTGACAACCACAACTATTCCATACTCCATCAAAACTTTTGCAAATCTATCGATACGAGAGTTACTAGAACATGTATAAGGAGAACCAGGATAAGGATTAAAGGGTATTAAATTAATCTTACAAGGCGTACCTTGCAATACTTTGGCTAAAGCATGGGCTTGATCAGTACTATCGTTGATACCGTTTAGCATCACATACTCAACGGTTACTTTACCTTGATTGGCGTTTGACTTAGCTAAATATCTTCTCACACTTGATAAAAACACATCTATTGGATATTTCTTGTTAATAGGTACGATTTCATCACGTAAGGTATTGTCTGGGGCATGTAAAGAAATAGCTAAAGCTACGTCGATTTGCTCAGCCAGCTTATCTAACGCTGGAACAACGCCTGAGGTACTCAAAGTTACGCGACGTTTAGATAGACCAAATGCTAAATCATCCATCATTAATTCCATTGCAGGAACGACGTGCTTAACATTTAACAGAGGCTCTCCCATCCCCATCATTACGACATTGGTAATAGGACGTTTAGCAGTATCATTATTTAGCCCAATAGTGACAGCGACACGCCACACTTGACCGATTATTTCTGACACTTTTAAGTTTCGGTTGAAACCCTGCTGAGCAGTGGAACAGAATGTACATTCTAAGGCACATCCAACTTGTGATGAAACACATAAGGTGGCTCTATCCCCATCAGGGATCCAAACAGTCTCTACTTCTTGACCACCTTCTAACTTCAATGCAAATTTGATGGTGCCGTCTGAAGCATTTTGTTGATAGGCAATTTCTGGTGCTTTTATCTCGCACTTATTCTGAAGTTTCTCTCGCAACGCCTTATTTAAATTAGTCATTTGCTCAAAGTCAGACACACCTTGCTGATAAATCCACTTCATAACCTGCTCAGCTCTAAAAGGTTTCTCTCCCATACTAGTAAAGAATTCTCGTAAGCCTTCACGATTAAAATCAAGTAAATTAGTTTTATTTGGTTGGCCAGATGCCTGTACTGTGCTCAAAGTAAACCTCAGTGCGTTAGTTGCTCGGCAGTATTTTAACTGATTTGTCAGTTTTTTGCAGAGCTATAAATATCAATTAGTAATCAATAGGGATACAAAATAAAAAAGGGAGCCTAGGCTCCCTTTTCTCGAACGCCTAATATTAGCGAGTTCGAGGGCAAATCTCTTCATCACTAAAGAAGTATGCGATTTCTCTAGCAGCAGATTCAGGAGCATCAGAACCATGACATGCATTTTCATCAATAGAGTTAGCATAATCAGCACGTAAAGTACCGGCTAAAGCTTCAGCAGGGTTAGTAGCACCCATAATTTCGCGATTTTTTACAACTGCATTTTCGCCTTCTAACACTTGAACCATAACTGGTCCTGAAGTCATAAAAGCTACTAAGCCAGCGAAGAAAGGACGCTCACTATGCTCAGCATAGAAACCTTCTGCTTGCTCTTTACTAAGATGAATCATTTTAGAAGCAACAAGTCTTAAGCCTGCAGACTCAAAACGATTGTAAATAGCCCCAATAACATTTTTAGCAACAGCATCAGGTTTGATAATAGAAAAAGTGCGCTCTAAAGCCATCTTTTAAACTCCAATTTTAAATAAGGTTCGACTGTGTAAACAGTCACATGAAAATTCGCGCGGATTATATGCAATTAAAAACCAAATAACTAGAGGTTGCAATGAGTAAAACTAGCTTTACCCATGAGTTAGTTAATGAGTAAGCCTTGAGTTGATAATTATTCCCCCTTAAAATCAAAGGAGACTAAGATAACTGGAATACAAAACTTTAATGATAAAGTTCCTATTTTTACTTCCCATTGTTCCTTGCTTAATTTGGTTTCTATATTTGAAATCTCAAGGCTTTACAGTTAAACAAGGTAAGCAAGGTTTCATCTATATTTTAATTACCTCTAGTGTGGTGGCTGCTTTTTACACTGCACTGCTTTGGCTAACACACTAATTCCCATTACGCAGATACAAAAAAAGAGCGTTACCGCTCTTTTTTATCTATTCATAAAAAGCGTCAACTCTACAGATATATTTCAATATCGGCTTCTGCTTTAAGTGATTCAACTACTGCACCAAATAATAATTGCGCTCTGTTTGATGCAAGTCTGCTTTTTAATGAAGCAAGCTGCGTATCATCTGCTGCAGGTGCTTCATTTACTTTAGTAACTTGTACTAGACTAATGTCACCATTAATAAGGTCAACAACTGTAGTCTCACTCTCTGCTACTGCAAATAGTGCTTGAACAATAGTTTGTGACAATGAAGTATCAGTTCTAGTTACACCTTGTTGCACTTCCCAGGTTAACGATAACTCTGATAATTTAGACTCCACATCTTCGTTATTCGCAAGTAAGGTTTTGATTTCAGTGGCCCATTCTTTAGCTGCTTCTTGTGCCGCTTGCTCAAATAAGGTTTCTTGAATACGGTCTGTTACTTCACTAAGCTCTTGGGTGCGCTCTGGTTCATATTCAGCAACTCTTAACAACATAATATGATTGTCAGCAATCTCAATCACTTCACTATTAACAGCATCTTCTATCAACTCAGCACTAAAAGCTGCATTTAAGATGCTAGGATTAGATAAGAACTGAGGCGCTTCACTACGACTAAATAACTCACTTGTTTCAATTGGCTTTCCAGCTAACTCAGCGACTTCATCTAGATTGTCTGGCACTTCAAAGGCAACTTCAGCTAGCCTTTGTTGAACTTCGTAAAATTCATCTTCGGCTTTAGTATTTTTTACGGCAGCAACTATATCGTCTTTAACATCATCAAATGGCGTTACTTCTTCAGGCTTAACACCCGTTAGCTTTATAATATGATAGCCAAATGCGCTCTTTACTACTGCACTTACGTCATTAATACTTTCTAAGGCATAGGCGGCTTCCTCAAAAGCGGGATCCATTATTCCCGTTCCAAACCAACCTAAATCACCACCGTTTTCTGCACTAAAAATATCACTAGAGTTTTGTTTAGCCAACTCTGCAAAATCGGCCCCATTATTAATTTCTTCTAAAATAGAGTCTGCTTTAGCTGCAACCGAATCATTTGCTTCAGCACTTTCAAATAAAATGTGCGAAACCTGTCTCTGTTCTTCTCGGCGATAAGTATTAATATTTTGCTGATAATAATCATCAAGCTCTTGGTCTGTTACTTCAATACCTGCTAGTAAGTCTTCTAATTTCAGCTCAACATACTCAAGACTTACTTTCTGATCAGTATCAAATTGCAGGATATTGTCTTGGTAATAGTTTTCAATTTGCTCTTGAGTCACTTCAACTTGAGCATCAAAACTAGCTGCTGGAACTGTAATGTATTTAATATCACGGGTTTGTTCTTGGATAGCGTATGCATTACTCGCCTCCTGTTGTAGGGCAAACTCCGATCCCATCAAGGAGCTAGATAATTGACGACGTATCATGTCTACACGCATGTAGTCTCTAAAGTTGTTTGGTTGAAAACCAGCTTGGCGTAAAATAATTAAATAACGTTCGTTATCAAACTTGCCGTCCACTTGAAACTCTTGCATGCCGACAATTGCTTTTTTAATTTGCTCATCACTTACTCTAAGGCCAAGATCAACAGCTGCTTGGTCTAACAGCTTTTCACTGATTAGACGGTCTAACACACCTTGTCTAAAGTTTTGCAAATAAGCAGAATCACTTGCCAAAGTTGCGAAGGCATCTCCAAACTGAGATTCCATTCGGCTTCGTTCGTTTTCATAAGCTCTTTCTAATTCAGCACTGCCGATTTCCTCACCATTAACTGATGCGGCAGCCACTGACGATGACGAATTGATATAACTACCAACCCCAGCAAAGATAAAACTTAAAATAACCAACGCTAAAATCCCAATAGCCCAAGGGCCTTGTGATCCTTCTCTAATTCTTTCCAACATACTAAAATCCAAACTCCAAATGAGCTATTTATTAATAAGCTTTGAGGTCCCTAACACTCAGGCCTTCCCCAATCGCAAGCGAGCGGAATTATATACCAAACATTTACAATTATTAAGATTGTTATCGTTGAAATGAACAATATCTGGAAAAGTAAGGCGGGATAAAATAAAACTGCACATAAACAAAAGGCGATGATAAATCATCGCCTTTTGTAAAAAGTCTACTATCGCTTAGTTACAAGCGTCTTTCAATGCTTTACCAGCTTTAAATGAAGGCACTTTAGCAGCAGAAATTTGAATAGTTTCACCAGTCTGAGGATTACGACCGCTACGAGCTGCACGTTCACGTACAGAAAAAGTACCGAAACCAACTAAAGCAACTTGGTCACCTTCTTTAAGAGCTGTAGTAACAGCACCAGTTAATGCATCTAGCGCACGGCCAGCTGCTGCTTTAGAAATGTCTGCACTTGCAGCGATGTTATCAATAAGATCTGACTTATTCACAATAGAACCCCTTCGATTGTTATTATACTTTTGGCTTGCACAACGCAATACCGGAATGTTATATCAAGCTTGAATATTTACTTCAAGCTTATTCTTTACAAATTATTAACTTTTGTTGAATCACTTCAATCCCTTTTGTGACAAGGCCTTAAGCGAAACTGCGGTAAAGGCTACCACAACTTTTTACATAGTGAAGCCCTTAAACTTAAAAATAATTAAAAAAACAGCCTTTATGCTCATTTTTTAACCTTTTCGGTTTTAATAGGAACAAACCTCTCAGGCTCTTCTTCCAAAGCTATGGTTAAAACCTCATCAATCCACTGCACAGCATGAATACTTAAATCTTGTTTTACATTCTGTGGGATATCTTCTAAGTCTCTCTCATTGTCTTTAGGAATGATAACTGTCTTAATTCCTCCGCGATGTGCTGCCAATAACTTTTCTTTCAATCCACCAATTGGTAACACTTCACCACGTAAGGTTATTTCCCCTGTCATAGCAACTTCACATTTAACTGGATTACCGGTTAATGTTGAAATAAGGGCCGTGCACATAGCAATACCTGCACTTGGTCCATCTTTTGGTGTTGCGCCTTCTGGCACATGCACATGAATATCACGCTTTTCATGAAAGTCTTCATTTATACGTAATTTTTCAGCTCGACTACGGACTACAGTTAAAGCGGTTTGAATAGACTCTTGCATTACATCACCTAGAGATCCAGTGAATGTAGTTTTACCTTTACCGACAACAGATGTTGTTTCAATGGTTAATAAGTCCCCCCCAACTTGTGTCCAGGCCAAGCCTGTCACTTGACCTATTTGGTTAGTCTTATCGGCTTTTCCATAATCAAAGCGCTGTACACCTAAGAATTCTTTCAAATTATCCTGATTCACAACCACTTGAGTGATGGTTTTATCTAGGAGAATATTTTTAACGGCTTTGCGGCAAATTTTAGAGATCTCCCGTTCTAAACTACGGACTCCAGCCTCTCTAGTGTAGTAGCGAATTATGCCTACAATTGCACTCTCTTCAATAACCAACTCACCCTTTTTCAAGCCATTGCGAGAGATTTGTTTATCAATTAAATGTTGCGTTGATATATTAAGTTTTTCGTCTTCTGTATAACCTGACAAACGAATAACTTCCATTCTATCTAATAAAGGCCCAGGGATATCCATACTATTCGACGTAGCAACAAACATTACGTCAGACAAATCGTAGTCAACCTCAAGATAGTGGTCGCTAAAGCTTGCATTTTGCTCTGGATCTAACACCTCTAATAAAGCAGAAGAGGGATCTCCACGCATGTCCGAAGACATTTTGTCAATTTCATCCAATAGGAAAAGTGGATTTTTCACACCTACTTTGGCCATTTTCTGAATCATTTTTCCAGGCATAGAGCCAATGTAGGTTCTGCGGTGCCCACGGATTTCAGCTTCGTCTCGAACTCCACCAAGGGCCATACGAATATACTTTCGCCCCGTCGCCTTAGCGATAGATTGACCTAAAGAGGTTTTACCTACACCGGGGGGACCTACTAAACACAAAATAGGCCCTTTTAGCTTACGAACTCTTTGCTGAACCGCTAAATATTCAATAATACGCTCTTTAACTTTATCTAAACCATAATGGTCTGCGTTAAGTACTTCATCCGCAAGCGCTAAGTTTTTCTTCACTGCACTGCGCTTTACCCATGGCACATTAGTAAGCCAATCTATATAACTTCTTACTACAGAGGCCTCCGCTGACATAGGAGACATCATTTTTAATTTATTCAGCTCTGCAGTAGCCTTCTTTTTAGCCTCTTCAGGCATCTTGGCTTCTTCAATTTTTTTACTTAAGGTTTCAAATTCATCTGGCGCATCGTCCAACTCACCCAGCTCTTTTTGAATCGCTTTCATTTGCTCATTCAAATAATATTCGCGCTGGCTCTTCTCCATTTGCTTTTTAACACGAGTGCGTATTTTCCGCTCTACTTGTAATAAATCGATCTCACTTTCCATCAAAGCCATTAGATACTCAAGACGTTCAGTGATACTTAACATCTCTAGTACTTTTTGCTTCTCAGTTAGTTTCAGAGGCATATGAGCTGCCATAGTATCAGCAAGGCGCGCAGCATCTTCTATACCGCTTAACGAGGTTAATACCTCAGGTGGAATTTTTTTATTTAATTTAACGTAGCCCTCAAACTGAGATATGGCAGAGCGGATCAATACTTCTTGCTCTGTTTCAACCAACTCCTCGTCCACAGAGCTGGAAATATCCGCTACAAAAAAGTCTTCAGAGCTAATAAAGGTTTCGATCTTTCCTCTTTGATTACCTTCAACCAAAACTTTAACTGTGCCGTCGGGTAACTTAAGCAACTGTAAGATAGTTGCAATCGTACCCACTGTAAAAATATCTTCCTCTGCAGGCTCATCTACCCCGGCATCTTTTTGAGCGACTAAAAATATTTGCTTGTCTTTATCCATAGCAGCTTCTAAGCAGCGGATTGATTTCTCTCTACCTACAAACAAAGGTATAACCATATGTGGATAAACTACTACATCTCGCAACGCCAATACTGGCATTTCGATGTTATTTTCTCGCTCTTTTGTCATACTGAGTCTCTAAATCATTGAATAAATGGGAGGTATATCCCTATGCTATCGAATATATATGGGGCTAGGACAGGAAAGTTCAAATAAAAAAATCAAACAAACAGAATTAATTTACCTTTACAGTGCCATCTCTCTAATGGCTAGGTTAATTAATACTCAAAACAAAAACCAATCATTTATGTAAATTGGGTTTCAACATTAAGGTACAAAGAGCCCTTTATTACAAAACACAAAGAAAAAACAAGAATACATAATCGAACTAATGACATTACGCCTTATTTAGAACAAATAAAAAAGGCTCTTTCGAGCCTTTTAAAAATTTATTCTGACGCCGCTTTTTTATCAGCGCTGCTGTCATATATTAAAATGGGTTGGGTTTCTCCCCTGATAACTGTTTCATCTATTACCACTTTGCTGACATCATCAGCAGAAGGCAGCTCATACATAGTATCTAATAAAACAGCTTCTACAATTGAACGTAATCCCCTAGCCCCAGTTTTGCGTTGCATTGCTTTTTTAGCGATCGCTTGCAATGCGTCATCTCTAAACTCTAATTCGGTGTTTTCCATTCCGAATAAGGCTGCATATTGCTTAGTTATTGCATTTTTAGGCTCTTTTAGAATTTGAATAAGAGCTTCCTCACTCAACTCTTCTAAACTGGTGAGAACCGGTAAACGACCAATAAACTCTGGGATAAGACCGTATTTAACCAAGTCTTCTGGCTCAACCTTTTTAAACAGCTCGCCTTCGGTAGACTTTTTACTGGTATCTTTTATTTCAGAGCCAAAGCCAATGCCTGTTCCTGTGTGTGCACGCTGCTCGATAACTTTATCTAATCCAGCAAATGCTCCACCACAAATAAATAATATTTTCGAAGTATCAACTTGTAAAAACTCTTGCTGAGGATGCTTTCTTCCACCTTGAGGGGGAACAGAAGCGACAGTACCTTCAATTAGTTTCAACAATGCTTGCTGAACGCCTTCTCCTGATACATCACGAGTAATTGAGGGGTTATCAGACTTACGAGAGATCTTATCAATCTCGTCTATATATACGATCCCACGTTGGGCTTTTTCAACATCGTAATCACATTTTTGAAGTAATTTTTGGATAATGTTTTCTACATCTTCACCAACGTAACCGGCTTCGGTCAGTGTTGTTGCATCAGCCATAGTAAATGGCACATCTAAAAGCCTTGCTAAGGTTTCTGCTAATAAGGTTTTACCGCTACCTGTAGGACCAATCAACAAGATATTACTTTTACCTAACTCAACACCTTCATGGACATCACCATTTCTCAAACGCTTATAATGATTGTAAACAGCAACAGATAAAACTTTTTTGGCATGCTCTTGACCAATTACATAGTCGTCTAGATGACTATGTATTTCTTTAGGTGTAGGTAACTCATCTTGCTTTTTCTTAGGTGAAATTTCTTTAATTTCTTCTCTAATAATGTCATTACACAAATCAACACATTCATCACAAATAAAAACAGACGGCCCTGCAATTAATTTGCGAACTTCATGTTGGCTTTTGCCACAAAATGAACAATATAAAAGTTTATTGTCACCATCATTGTTTTTGCTATCACTCATTTACAATCTTTTCCTGTATCAAGCTGACTCCCAAATTGAAAGCCACTGTATTTCAGATATAGTGGCTACAATCTAAAATTTCAAAGAGTCACTTTATTAAATATCACTTTTCGCTTCGTTTTGAGCATCTGGACGATTAGCTAATACCTGATCAACTAACCCATATTCCATTGCTTCATCGGCACTTAAGAAGTTATCTCTGTCCGTATCTCGAGCCACAGTTTCGTAGTCTTTGCCTGTATGCTTAGCCATTAAACGATTCATTTTCTCTTTAATAGACAGAATTTCTTTAGCATGTATTTCAAAATCAGATGCCTGCCCTTGGAAACCGCCCAACGGTTGATGGATCATTACACGAGAATTAGGCAAACAGTATCGCTTCCCTTTTTCACCAGCAGACAATAAAAAAGCGCCCATGCTTGCTGCTTGACCTATACAAACTGTGCTGACATTTGGCTTAATAAAATTCATTGTATCGTAAATAGCCATACCCGCAGTTACAGAACCGCCCGGAGAATTAATATATAAAAAGATATCTTTTTCAGGGTTTTCAGCTTCTAAAAATAACATCTGCGCGACAATTAAATTAGCCATATGGTCTTCAACTTGACCGACTAAAAAGATCACATTCTCTTTTAATAAACGAGAGTAAATATCATAAGAACGTTCGCCCTTGGCAGTTTGCTCTACCACCATAGGAACTAATGCGTTTGTTGGATCAAAAGGTGTATTCATCATAAATTAGTTTTCTTCACAAATAAAAATGCTCGGTAGATACCGAGCATTTAAGCAGTTGCAGACTAGTTAAGTCAATTAACAAAAGGTATTTTAAGCCTGTTTGTTCATGATATCGTCAAAAGATTTCTTAACTTCTTTTACTTTGGCTTGCTCAAGCAATAATTCTACGGCTTGTTCTTCCATTGCAACATTGTTCATTTGTTGCATTAACTCATCATTAGTTTTGTAGTAGTCAATAACTTCTTGAGGATCTTCGTAAGCAGAAGCAGCGGTTTCGATTAATGCATCAACTTTAGCAGTATCAACTTTAATCTCATTAGTTTTAATTACTTCACCTAGTAACAAACCAACACTTACACGCTTACGAGCATTCTCTTCAAACAAATCAGCTGGAAGCTCAGGCATGTTATCTACATTACCACCTTGCTGTTGGCTGAAACGTTGCTTAGCTTGCTCGCGAAGTGCATTTACTTCTTGGTCAACTAAAGCCTTTGGCAAATCAATTTGATTTTTCTCTAATAAACCAGCAATAACTTGCTCTTTTACTGATGCTTTAAGAGTTTGGTCAAGTTCACGCTGCATATTTTTACGCACTTCTGCGTTTAATGCTTCGATATCACCATCTTCAATACCAAATAATTTAGCAAACTCTTCATCAACTTTAGGTAAATTTAAAGCTTCAGTTTTCTTGATTGTGATAGTGAACTGAGCTTCTTTACCTTTTAGAGCTTCTGCATGGTAATCTTCTGGGAAAGTCACATCCGAAATAACTTCTTCACCAGTTTTAGCTCCTACGATAGGCTTTTCAAAACCAGGGATCATTCGATCTTTACCCATTTCTAGAGCGAAGTCTTCGGCTTTTCCGCCTTCAAACTCTTCACCGTCAATAGTACCAACGAAATCAATTGTTACCTTATCGTCTTTTTTGATTTTACGTTTAACTTCTTTATACGTAGCGTGCTGCTTACGTAACGTATCCATCATGTTACTTAAGTCTTTATCGTTGATTTCAACAGCAGGTTTTTCAACCTCTATCTTATCTACGTCTTTTACTTCTACTTCTGGATAAACTTCAAAAGCAGCTACATATTGTAAATCTTTGCCATCTTCGTCTGTTTTCATTTCGAAAGTAGGCATTCCAGCTGGTGTTATTTTCTCTTTCGTAATGGCTTCGTAAAAATTACGCTGCATTACTTCGCCAGCAACTTCTTGACGTACAGCCTGGCCGTAACGCTTTTTGATAACAGTAATAGGAACTTTACCAGGGCGGAAACCATTGATTCTCTGAGTTTTAGCTAATTGCTGTAAACGAGACTTAACAGCAGAGTCAACTGAATCTGCAGGAACGGTAATAGTAAGACGGCGTTCTAAACCTTGAGTCGTCTCAACGGAAACTTGCATTCTGATACCTCAATTAGGCGCTTTTAAGCGCTTACAAAATTATTAATGGGATTTTATCGGTGCAACAATTAAATAGATGCGAGAGCGAATATTACGCTTGAATGACCTTAATTAGTAAAAGCTACACCCTACTAACAAACAGACACCCGATAAAAAGACGCGGTAGTATAGCGATAGGCTGTACCCAAGTCGAGCCTAAAAGAACTAAAATAGAAAATACCCTAGCTTGAGCATAATAATTAATCGATAAAACAAGAAAGTTTACCTAACAACTAGAATGTTAAGTTAATAATTAGATAAGGATATAAAGTGAAGCTATAAAATTTATTTTATTAGTAATAATAAAATGGTGCGGAAGGAGAGACTCGAACTCTCACGCCGTGAAGCACTGGAACCTAAATCCAGCGTGTCTACCAATTCCACCACTCCCGCGAGTGGGGTGAACGATGGGGCTCGAACCCACGACAACCGGAATCACAATCCGGGGCTCTACCAACTGAGCTACGCTCACCACAGAAAACACTGCAGCTAACTTTAATTCGACTAACCATTCAAATCCATTCGGAATCGCATGGCGCGCCCGACAGGATTCGAACCTGTGACCCACGGCTTAGAAGGCCGTTGCTCTATCCAGCTGAGCTACGGGCGCTCGACGAATCAAACTAACATAGAGAAAAGTGGTCGGTGAGACAGGATTCGAACCTGCGACCCCTTGGACCCAAACCAAGTGCGCTACCAAGCTGCGCTACTCACCGACTTAACTCGAAACGTTTTCTCTATCTCGTTTCGAGGAGGCGCATATTACAGCTGCCCCCCCACCTCGTCAAACTTTTTTTTACTCTTTATTTTTAAGTGCTTAATTTTAATTCAATATGGTCATTTTTTAGAAGCTTTGCTTTATAAATCGACACTTTTTATTTATATAGGGGGTGATCTTTTGGAAGTTTATTTCTAAGCCATACTGCTAATTTATGTTTCATACTTAATAAATCTTCGCCATCAGCTGGTAAAGGCGTTATTAATTTATCATTTACGAGTAACCTATATATACATTCTATTTTTTGTTTTGAGGAGTCAGTAGCTGAGAATGTTTTAAACCCTCGATTTTTTGCATATGCCTCCCCTACTACTAACGCCTTTTTTAACAACTGTGATTCGTTAGGTATTTTTTTCATTGCTTTACCAAATCCTTATAATTGTGTACCACGTTATAACATTAAGTTAATAGATTGGCTTAAGAATTATTGCCATATTGGGTATTTTTATATCTTCCCAATTGCGACTATCACTTGCGATATGTGACAATAGTAACAACTAACATTTTTGGTTTAGAGATTTATGCCAGCACAAAAAATTGATGGAAACTTAATAGCAAAACGCATTAGACAGGATGTAGCAGCTCAAGTTGAGGCGATTACTTCAGCAGGTAAACGAGCTCCCGGCTTAGCAGTGGTTTTAGTTGGCAGTGATGCTGCTTCCCACGTTTATGTGAATAACAAGCGCAAGGCCTGTGAAGAAGTTGGTTTTGTATCTAAATCATTTGATTTACCAGCGAATACTTCTCAACAAAAGTTGTTAGAAATTATTGACCAGTTAAATGCAGATGACGAAATAGACGGGATCTTAGTACAGCTACCTTTACCTGCAGGTCTAGATAAAGAAGAGATATTAGAACGAATTAACCCCAATAAAGATGTGGATGGATTCCATCCATATAATATTGGGCGTTTAGCACAGCGTATACCTGCATTACGCCCATGCACGCCCAAAGGAATTATGAGTTTAATTGAATCAACTAAGCGTCCCATTAAGGGCCTTGATGCCGTAATTGTTGGTGCCTCAAATATAGTTGGCCGACCAATGTTTATGGAGTTGCTATTAGCTGGTTGCACAGTCACAAGTTGCCATAAATTCACTCAAGACTTGCAAGCTCATGTGGAAAGAGCCGATCTTTTAGTCGTCGCAGTAGGAAAAGCGTCCTTTATTCCCGGCGAATGGATTAAATCTGGTGCGATAGTGATAGATGTAGGTATTAACCGTAATAGTGACGGTAGCTTGGGAGGCGATGTAGACCACACATCTGCAATGGAGCGTGCTGGATGGCTTACCCCTGTTCCTGGGGGAGTAGGACCAATGACAGTAGCGAGCTTAATCGAGAACACTCTAGAGTCATATGTAAAATATCACTCTTAACTAGGCAATGACTATAATCAAGGACCAACAACAAATAATCACATCAATATCAAAATGGATAGAAGATGTGATTATTGGCTTGAACTTCTGTCCATTCGCTAAAAAAGAAGTGATACGAGATACAGTTAGATATGTAGTTTCAGAGCAGCTCTCTATCGATAAAGCACTTGATACCGTTATCGATGAATTGTCTCATTTAGATACCAACACCGAAACTCAAACCACGCTGATTATTTTCTCTAATGGTTTTGATGATTTTGACGATTATCTCAATTTAGTAGAGGGAGCGAATCATATTATTGAGGGCGGTGGCTATAGAGGTTTGTATCAAATTGCCACCTTTCACCCTGAGTATTACTTTGAGGGTGAAGACATAAATGATGCCGCCAACTTTACAAATAGATCCCCTTACCCAATTTTACATCTACTAAGGGAAGCAAGCTTAGAACAAGTATTAAAAACCTATCCAAACCCAGAAAACATTCCAGAAAATAATATTGCTAAAGCAAGGCAGTTAGGCGCGGATTATTTTAAACAACGCCTCAATAATTATTAATAAATAGCGTTATGTTTATAATGTTTTTATGAGTTATTGTGGGGATTCACCTTCGTCAATTGAGTATTGCTCAACACTAGTGTCAACCTCTGATTGGTTAGACGACTTGTCTTCCAAAAAATCAGAAAGGGATTTAATTAATTGCTGAGCTGTGAAATTAGACACTTGATATGCCCAAGCTCCCCAATAAGGCACACCATCAAAATTAGAAAAATAGACAATATTATCGTCACCTTTTTTACCTAAGTTAAGAGTGAAAAACATTCCATCTGTTAGGTGCAGTTCAAGTACAGTTAGTATTTCTAAAGATCTCGTTAACTCATAATCCTTCATTAATAAACGTTCAAATTTAAGGTCGGTAAGGGCAGTTGTAACTGAGCTTAAAACAGCCTCATACTTCAACTTAGAGCCTAATGGCATGTTATCAAGTGTTAAGCTAGAGCTTTGTACATCCCTAGTAATTGTCCAAGGTGCTTGGTCAAGTCTACTGACAGATACTATTTTTTCCGGTTGAAAAGGTAGTATAGGCTGCTGTAGCCAAGAGTATTTATCAACTGGTACTGAAATATTCCTATCAACTAGCCAAGATTGCGTCTCTGATGGTTTTCTAATAAAACTACCTTGCCCAGATTGAGCCGTTTTACCAACCAAAATACTTTGTGAAGCTTTCCCTGTTGAGAAAGTGATAAGAGTCGCAATGCTATCTTCAGCGTACAACGCTTGAAGACCCAACTCAGAAAATTTCTGCGGTTTTCTAGTTTTTGCCTCTAAATACCTAACTTGAGTAATGGCTTGCAGTAACTCAGACAAGTGTTTCTTTGATACAGGATACTTTGGCAAACCAGCTTGAATTGAAGCCAACCATACGCCATCTACGCTTTCAGCATTTAATAACCCGCCTTGAGAGTTTGTGATCTCAATACTTTTTAATGTATCTAAGGTGTCCCTAAAGTTTTCAAAAACCAACTCCGAGTTTGTAGGCTCATCAACCGGTTCTTGATGTAACCAAAAGCCAACACCTAACGCCAGCGTAACCAATGTACACAGTATAAAAAACGACTTGTTCATGCTGCAGTTGCTTCCTTTACATTTTGAACTTTAATCCGTGCTCTCGTTTTCAATAAGACTCTTAAAATGACAAGCAGCACAATAAACAAGATGGGAGCTAAAACAATATTGATTAACTTCAACCAGTTCCCTAACTCCTCGATGTCTTTGTCAAGTTGATGTCTGACATTACGCAAAGACTTTCTAATGGTTATTTTTTTCTCAACAAACTGATCAATTGCTTGTTGTTGCTCGGCGGTAATAACTAAACCTCCGCCATCACTTTGCTGACTCTGCAATTGAAGCAGTTGTTGCTCAGTCTCAGCTAATTGTGCTTCTAACAATTCTTCCTGCACTCTAAATTTTTGCTCAGCTATAACAGTAAGTTCATCCACCTTATTAAACGGGCGAGCGAAAACGCCTCGGCTACGTATGCTTATTAGTGCATCACTCCCTCCGAGGTTTTCAACAGCATTAATAATAAAATCACCATTATTTGCAAAGGGTGTAAAAATAGTTTGCCCAAAGAAATTAGACTGCTGCACCCAGAACCTGTCACTCAATAGATCTGAGTCCCCAACCAGAATGACATTTAACTTATTGGTTGATGTCACTAGCTCTTTTTCTGAAGTATCCAGCTCAATAGAGTCGGGGAAAGCACTAAACATACTATTGGCACTTCCACTAAATCTCGCAGCTAGCACTTTAGAAGTATTTTCGCTTTGATAAGCCTTTGATAAATCATCTGGCTCCCTAGTGAATTTGTATTCTTCAGTAGCCATTAAGTCAGAATTTTTACTAGAATGAATAAGTGGCATTAAACGTAACTTACTAGCTTCAGCTAATCCAATAACTCCAAAAGATGCACCATTTATTACATCCAGATTTGAAGTGACTACATCTTCTTTATCTAACTGCTCATCTGCCAAACCTATAAATCCAAAATGACGAGCAACCCCACCATCTTGTGTTCTAATGTCTAAGCCCGCCATTGCATCCAATAACACATTTTGGCTATCGAATTGAATTCCCCAGGCTTCCAATAACGATGATAAAACAGAGCCATTTTTACTCGGCTCTGCGCCTCCCATAATAGAAAGTGGATCGCTTTCATTTAACGGGTCAACAAAAGCTAATACCTTGCCACCGTGCATTGCATATTGATCAATAGAAAATAATAAAGAATCACTGTACTTCTTTGGATCAATCAACACTAAAACGTCAGTATTATCAGGGACATTAGTCGTACCACTGTCAAAAGTTTCAACATCAAATAGTTGCTGAAGCTGAGTGTAAAAAGTCCAAGCAGGCTCTATCTGCCCTGTCATAGGGTTTTGTCCACCAGCTATAGGAAGATCAGTGATTAACGTAACATTAACTGGCTCAGGATCAGTCAATTGGTATATCAATTTACTAATTTCATACTCTAGAAACTTCTCTTTTTGAGGATCAAAAAAAGCTATAACTTGCTGCTCGTCTAGCGCATTGGTAGCTGCAAGCCCAAGATATATGGACTCACCGGCCGCACCTATTGTTGCTGCGGTTAAACCGAATTGGTCAGCTTTATCTTCTTGCTCAGAGAAGGCTTCCGGATCTAAAACATGTAACTTTAATTTTCCTTTTGCTAATGTTTGGTACTCATTGAGTAAGCTTTCCACTCGATTTGCATAATTACGCAAGCTCACCATATTTTTTGACGCTTTGTTAGAAAAGAAAAAATACAAATTTATAGGCTCATCAATGCCGTTGATAACGCTTTTCGTTCCTTCAGATAGTGAATAAACTTTATTTTCAGTCAGGTCTAACCGGTAAGGTGTTAGAAGCTTATTATTGATGAAAACCAATGCAATGAATAAGATAGCAACCAAAAATAAGCTGATATATGAGGACAATTTAGTTTGCATGATTAATCTGCCTTCTTTTGTTCAATGATTAGCATGCCCGCATATAACCAAACAAGCGTAACTAAAAGAAAATAAACAATATCAGCGAGTGCTATTACACCTTTCGCCATGGCTTCAAAATGAGTTAAAAAGCTAAACGAAGCCACCACATCAATCACAGTAGCAGGCGCCCAAGATTTAAAGGCATCCAGCACAATATTGGTGCCGCTCACTACAAAAGCGAAACAAACAACCACAGCTAAAATAAACGCTATAACTTGATTTTTAGTCAGCGCTGACATACACAAACCAATGGCTAAAAATCCACCCGCCATAAACCAGCTACCAATATATGCAGCTAAAATTATACCGTTATCTGGTTTGCCTAAATAATTGACTGTTAACCACAGAGGAAACGTCAACAACAAAGACAAGCCTAACACCGACCAAGCAGCTAAATATTTTGCAAGCATTGTTTGAAACACGCTAACTGGCAGAGTCATCAACAGTTCTATCGTGCCGGTTTTACGCTCTTCTGACCAGGTACGCATAGCAATAGCCGGTACCAAAAATAAAAACAGCCATGGATGAAAGTTGAAAAAAGGTAACAAATCAGCCTGCCCCCTTTCATAAAATCCCCCTACAAAAAATGTAAATACAGCTGAAAGAATTAAAAAAATACCTATAAAGACATAAGCTACGGGAGATGCAAAAAAGCTAGAAAACTCTCTCTTAAATAAAATGCCGACTTTATTCATCAAACACTTACCTCTTGTGTAATATCTCTAAAGACTTGGTCAAGGCGCCCCTGCTCTACAAACAAGCTATCTACTGGTAACCTGCAATGTTTAGCATGCTCTGTTACCGAGTGTAAAATTTCAGCACCAGGTAAAGGGAAAACAGTTACTCGTCTATTTGCTAAGTCTTCTTCCATAGACGCTACCCCTTCCAACTCTGCTAACTCAGAAGCATCGGCCGGGTAACTAAACTGTAATGTTACTGCGCCGTAATACTTAGACTTCTGATTTAATGCGTTGGGTGTACCGTCAAACAGTAATTTACCCTTTGATATGATCATGACTCGATTGCAAACCGCTGTCACTTCTTCAAGAATATGTGTAGAAATAATAACAATCTTATCTTTTGATAAATTCTGAATAAGTTTACGAACTTGGTGTTTTTGGTTGGGGTCTAAACCGTCAGTAGGCTCATCTAAGATTAATATTTGTGGATCATGAATTATGGCTTGAGCAAGTCCAACTCTGCGTTTAAAACCTTTGGATAGATTATCTATAGGTTTATTTAATACTTCATGGAGCTCAACTTGCTCAACAACATCATTAACCCTAGCGATTCTATATTTACCTTTGAGGCCTCTAATTTTGGCTACAAACAGTAAAAATTGATAGGGCGTCATATCGTCATAGGCGGGAGCCCCTTCAGGTAAATAGCCTATTTTCTGTTTTATTTTTAAAGAATCTTGGCCTATGGATAAGTCATCAACACTTATATTACCGCCGGAGGGAGTCAGAAAACCGGTAAGCATCTTCATTGTTGTTGACTTACCGGCACCATTTGGCCCTAAGAAACCAACAACCTCTCCTGGGCGAATATCAAATGAGATATCATTTACTGCAGAGAAGCTACCAAATGACTTACATAAATTTTTTACAGAAATCATAACCGTCCTAAAATGATTGAAGATTATTGCCTAACAAATATGGAGGCCTTAGTAATGTTTTCAACACAATTAGGGTACCATTTAAATAGAAAGTGACGACAAATATTCTAATAAATTAAGCTAGTTGACACATATAGTTATCATCCCAATTAGCTTTAATAATTTACACTTAATTTTATTGGTTACAGAGTAGTTATCCAAGCAACTACGTTAATTTACTTGGCTTGTTGCCTGTTTTATCATATTGTTTTAATTATGGAAAATTCAAATACTGCATTTGTAGTTACGCCTCAGCAAAAGCCTAGCCGCTATTCAATTTTTAAACGGATAGCAAATTTATTATTGGTTGTAATAGGTGTACTCACATCTATTAACCTATGGCTAATAAATTCGGAACAAGCTGCAAATTGGCACTACAAACAAGCGAATCAACTCGGAATCAGTTTAGTTAATCTATCTGGTAACATGCTGACGACTGCCATACTTGAGCAAGACTCAGAAACCCTAGTGAAACAGTTAACGTATATTACTGATGATCCACATGTTTTAGGTGCGACTCTATATGATAAAAAAGGCCGTTTATTAGCTGATAATAAGAGTGCATCATCACTGGTAGCAGCTCACAAAATTGGTGACTATCCCCCATTGGTATTCGTAAGAAATATAGTTTTTGAAGACCAGGTAATTGGCTACTTAACATTGCTACTAAAAAAGAAAGAAGTAATGCGCTTTCATAGTGAGTATCAAAGGCAATTAGACCAACAGCTACAAATGTTAATGCTGTTGGCTGCAGTTGGCGGAGTATTAGTAGCAAGAGCTTTCTACAAGTTTAAAATCAAAAGAATTAATAAAAAAAAGCAGTAGCTTTTTGGCTTTAGAAGCCGTGTTCAGACATTTATTAAATGATTATGTACGTTTTTAAAACAAGCCTCTTGCAGCTCTTCTTTAGACTCTTCTCTTAGCTTAGTAAGTGCGTCAAAAACCAATGGAAGTTTTAGGGGGGAGTTTCTAAGTCCTTGGTAACCATGAATTGGCATGTCTGGGGCATCTGTTTCTAACACAATACTAGACACAGGGATTTGCTGTATAGCATTGCGGGTTTTATTTGCCCTAGGATAGGTAATTCCGCCACCAACCCCAATAGCGAAGCCCAATTCCACATAAGCCTCTGCTACCTGCAGACTACCTGAAAATGCATGCACGATACCGCCATACTTAAGCTGACTCTGTTTAAGTATTTGGATAATTTCGTTATGTGATTTTCTATGATGAAGAATAATAGGTAATTCAAAATGTGCCGCTATCTCTACCTGTACTTGAAAAACCTTGAGCTGCAATTTCCAATCAATAGAGATAGCCTTATCTAAGCCAATTTCTCCTAAAGCGACTAGCGTTTCTAGGTTTTTCTCTATTGAGTTTTCTAATTTTTTGAGGTGGCTATTCTGATAACTATCTAGAAAATAAGGATGTAAACCAAAAGCATTTCGTATCGAAGGAAAAGCGTTAGCCAAACTAAGTTGGCGTTCAAAATATGCCAAGCGCGTGCCTGGCACAATTAACTTAGATATACCAAGCTTATTACACTGCTTAATAACATCAGCCCTATCAAGATCAAACTCGCTGAAATCTATATGGCAATGACTATCTATAAACATTAAGGCATTAAACGTTCTGTCTGCCAGATACCTTGCTGGTTCTTAGTGTATAAAAAGCGGTCATGTAACCTGTGTTCGCCTCCTTGCCAAAACTCAATCTCGTGAGGAATAACTCTATAGCCTCCCCAAAAAGAAGGTAATGGCACCTCACCGTTTGCAAACTTGGCTTTAGCTTCATTAAATTTAGCCAACAAAACCTGTTTACTACTAATGGGACGACTTTGAGCTGAGGCAAAAGCAGCAACCTGACTTGGTTTAGGTCTAGATAAAAAGTACTTTGCAACTTCTGTCTTAGTTAAGGGCTGAACATAACCACATACTTTTACCTGGCGCTCTAGTATATGCCAAGGAAAATGTAGAGATATTTTGGGGTTACGAGATAGATCCTGTGCTTTTTTACTTTCTGTATTGGTATAAAAAACAAATCCTTTTTCAGAGAAGTCTTTAAGCAAGACTATTCGTTGCGAGGGCTGGCCTGACTCATCAACAGTAGCAACTGTCATTGCCGTTGGATCTCTCAAGTCAGCGTCAATTGCGTTTTGCAACCAACGTTCAAAAAGTGCAAACGGCTCAGGGGTAAGGTCAGCTGTATCTAAACCAGCTTGAGTATAATCTCTACGAATATCACTTATTGAACGCATAAAATGCCCTTCTAGTTATCCATTCCATAACCTAAGCTCCGCAGTGCTCTTTCATCATCAGCCCAACCAGACTTCACTTTTACCCATAGCTCTAGGTAAACCTTAGTATCAAACAAAGCTTCCATATCTTTACGAGCTTCTGCACCAATGGTTTTTAAACGTTGACCACCTTTTCCAATAACCATGCTTTTCTGTGTGTCTCTTTCCACTAAAATCAAACCATTTATTCTATAAACACCATTATCGGCTAGCATAAATTGTTCAATTTCAACCGTGATAGAATAAGGTAACTCATCACCTGTAAATCGCATTAATTTTTCTCTGACAATTTCAGCAGCCATGAAACGGCTTGAGCGGTCAGTAATATAATCGTCTGGATAATAGAATTCGCTTTCAGGCAAAGTTCCAAAAACCAAATCCCTTAGCTCATTTACATTCTTACCTGTTTTAGCTGATATTGGCATAATGTGTTTAAATTCGTGTTGCTCATTCAACCATTGCAAATGAGGCATCATCAAAGCTTTATCTTTTACATTATCTGACTTATTTACGATTAACCAACAAGGAACATTTGCCTGTTGTACCTTAGTTAACACCATTTGATCATCGTCAGTCCACTTAGTCCCTTCAACCAAGAAAAGTACCAATCCAACATCAGCAATAGAGCTTGAAGCTGCACGATTCATAAAACGGTTGATAGCTCGCTTTTCTTCAATATGTAGTCCAGGAGTATCAACATAAATAGCTTGACGATTTTCTTCTGTATCTATCCCCATAATTCTATGGCGAGTAGTTTGTGGCTTACGTGAAGTAATACTCACTTTTTGCCCTAAGAGTTTATTTAATAAGGTCGACTTTCCTACATTAGGTCTTCCAACAATCGCTATCATGCCGCAGTGTGTTTTTTCCACTGGATTTAAATCGTTTATTTCATCAACCATGTGTAAGTTTCTCTAAGACCTTTTTAGCCGCTTGTTGTTCTGCTCGCCTGCGACTGTTGCCTCTTCCTAAAACACTCTGTTGCAGACCTTCTACCTTACATTCAACATAAAAGGTTTGGTCATGAGACTTCCCCTTCACATCCGTTACTTCATAAAGGGGTAATGGTAGTTTATTACCTTGTAAATACTCCTGAAGACGGGTTTTGTCATCTTTCGATACCGCATCAGGGTCAAGCGCATTGATGCGATGAGCAAACCACTCTAGTACTAGTGCTTCACATTTATCCATTCCAGCTTCTAAATATATAGCACCAATAATGGCTTCCACAGCATCAGCTAATATTGAATCTCTACGAAAACCACCACTTTTAAGCTCACCTGGACCTAATAATAAAAGGTCGCCAAGTTCAAACTCTCTTGCTACTTCTGCTAGGGTATCCCCTTTAACTAAACTAGAACGCATGCGAGTTAACTTGCCTTCTGGTTGAGTTGGAAAACGCAAATAAAGAGCTTTACCAATAACCATTCCGAGAATAGCATCACCTAAAAATTCTAAACGCTCATTATGAATTTTATTGGCACTTCTGTGCGTCAACGCTAGTGTTAAATTGGCAGGCTCAGCAAAGGTATAATTTAAACGTTTATATAAAGGTAAGTAAGGATCAACTGAAGACATTTATATAATACTACCCACACGTTCAAATCTAACACCTGTAGGGATCCAGCTCGGAACCCAGCTGCTAGGCACTCTATCAAATTCAAAGCTAATCCAAATGGCTACAGCTTTTCCTACTAAGTTTTCTTCAGGTACAAAGCCCCAAAAACGGCCATCTTCACTGTTATCACGGTTATCACCTAACACGAAGTAATGACCTTCGGGCACGATCCACTCGTCATTTTGTGTTCCTGGCTGCTTAAAGTAACGACTCGTATAATTGGAACGTCCAGGTTTTCTATAAATTTGATGAGTCACATCACCGAGTTGCTCTGTATATTTTTCAAGAGGTGTAAGTTGTTGATATGCATCACCTCTTGTCTCAAATGTCAGCTCAACAGTTTCCATTGGTGGGCAATTCTCAGCGCTATCGCAGGCTGGCTTAATCTGTAACTGCTTGTTACGGTATATTACTGTATCTCCCGGTAACCCAACTACACGCTTTATATAGTCTAAACTAGGATTGGGGGGAAATTTGAAAACTACCACATCTCCTCGCTCAGGCTCACCAAGATCAACAAACTTTTTGCGAGCTACTGGATCTTTCAAGCCGTAAGAAAACTTTTCTACCAAAATAAAATCCCCTACTAATAAAGTAGGCATCATAGAGCCTGATGGAATTTGAAATGGTTCGTACAAAAATGAACGTAAAATCATCACAAAAGCGATAACAGGAAAAATTTGTTGAGCAGTATCCACTAACCAAGGTAATTCAACATCTTGATCTTTAGACATAACATCTGAGCTAGTATTACTCGCAATAGCTTGACGCTCACGACGTTTAGGAGCAAACATTAGGCTATCAATAAGCCAAATTAACCCAGACGCGACTGTCAACACCACCAGAAAAATTGAAAAATAATTAGCCATTTACTTTCCTACCTTTAACAATGCTAAAAATGCTTCTTGCGGTAGCTCAACATTACCAACTGACTTCATGCGTTTTTTACCTTCTTTTTGTTTCTGTAACAGCTTCTTCTTACGACTAATATCGCCACCATAACACTTAGCGGTTACGTTTTTACGCAACTGTTTGATTGTACTTCTGGCTACAATCTGATTACCAATTGCCGCTTGAATTGCTATATCAAACATCTGTCTAGGGATGAGTTCTTTCAGTTTTTCAACTAGTTCTCTTCCACGGGTAACAGCGTTATCCTTATGTGTAATCATAGCTAACGCATCAACCCGCTCTGCATTTATCAATATATCTAAACGAGACATTTGTGCTGGTTGGAAACGTTTGAAGTTATAATCTAAAGAAGCAAAGCCACGACTGGTTGATTTCAACCGATCGAAAAAGTCCATTACCACTTCAGCCATGGGCAAGTCATAGGTAACGGCAACTTGTTTTCCATGGTAAGTCATATTGGTTTGCATACCACGCTTCTCAACACACAAAGTTATTACATTACCTAAAAACTCTTGAGGGACTAAAATATGTGCTTCAACAATTGGCTCTCGAATTTCTTCGATATCATTTACAGGAGGTAATTTTGAAGGGTTGTCTACATACACAGTTTCATTACTTGTGGTCACAACTTCATAAACCACGGTTGGTGCAGTGGTAATCAAATCTAAATCATACTCACGCTCTAAACGCTCTTGTATGATTTCCATATGCAACATGCCTAAGAAGCCAATTCGAAAACCAAACCCTAGTGCTGAGGAGCTTTCAGGTTCAAAAAATAAAGACGCATCATTTAAACTTAATTTAGCAAGTGCATCTCGAAAATCTTCATAATCATCTGAGCTAATAGGAAACAGCCCTGCGTATACTTGGGGTTTTACTTTCTTAAAACCAGGTAAAGCTTCTGCTGCTGGCTCCCGTGAAAGTGTAATGGTATCCCCTACTGGTGCACCATGAATCTCTTTGATACCTGCAACAATAAACCCAACCTCACCGGCTTTTAAAACTCCAGTATCAGTTGCTTTAGGAGTAAAAATACCAACTTTGTCTGCCTGATGTACTCCACCGGTCGACATAATTTTTATCTTATCGTTCTTACGTAACTCTCCCTGCATTATGCGAACAAGAGATACCACACCTTGATAATTATCAAACCAAGAATCAACAATAAGCGCTTTAAGAGGGGCATCAACTTCTCCCTCTGGAGGAGGAACTTGGCGAACAATGACCTCCAATACGTCTTCAATACCAATACCTGTTTTAGCCGAACATCGCACAGCATCAAGAGCGTCGATACCAACAATATCTTCAATCTCTTCAGCAACACGGTCAGGCTCTGCTTGAGGTAAGTCAATTTTATTTAGAATTGGAACGACTTCCATATCCAAGTCGATAGCAGTATAACAATTAGCCAATGTTTGAGCTTCAACACCTTGACCGGCATCAACAACTAATAATGCCCCTTCACAGGCAGCAAGAGAGCGCGATACTTCATATGTAAAATCAACGTGCCCTGGTGTATCTATAAAGTTTAGTTGATAGGTTTCACCATCTTTAGCCGTGTAATTCAAAGTTACACTCTGTGCTTTAATGGTGATCCCCCGCTCCCGCTCAATATCCATTGAATCAAGTACTTGGGCTGCCATTTCTCTTTCTGTAAGCCCACCACAGTGCTGAATTAAGCGATCTGAAAGTGTGGATTTACCATGGTCAATATGGGCGATAATAGAAAAGTTACGTATGTGCTTGTGCTGCATAAAGTTTTAGAATTTACCATGTCTCTGAGCATCCCTAACAGTCAAGATTCATTTTCAAAACGGCTGATAGGAGCAAATGATTAAATAGAGGGCGATTTTACAGTTTTATCCCTCACTTTGCGACATAACAAGAACATTGTTTATAGCTTTTATGGTAGAAAGTGAATTTAATGTAAGGAAAACTTGTGTTATTGAACTTGTTTCACATCAATTCTTTCTTGATCTAGTGGCAAGACAGAAATTATATGAGGGTGGAATTTTTCATCATCATTTCGTTTTAGGTATTTTTTTACCGAAACGAAGCTAATAAACGTACAAAAGAACGTAAATAAAATAGTCAAAATCTCTGCATCTTCTCCCAAAATTGGAAGTAAATATTGAGCTAAAACAGCCGACGATATCATCGCAAACATTGGTATGACATAGACAATAAATGAGGCTTTGAGTACGCTCTGCTCAGTGATACCTAACTTAACTTTTTGCCCTATAGCGACAGACTCATTAAACTCAAATTGCAGCAGTTCTTTTTTTCTTGAGAAAGCCTTAGCAATGCTTCCTGTCCCACAATTACTTTGAGATCCACAACTACTACAAGTTGACTTAACCTGAGTTTCTACCCAAACAAATTGTTTGCTGTCGTGCCTTTTTATATCATTGACAGTACCAATTTCTTCAATCATTTAATTTACACGTTTAATAGAATTAGCAATTCGATTAGCAGTTTCAGCAGGAATTTTCCCAATGACGGTTATATTAAGTTGGCCATGCTGAATAGTTAATAACGTATCTGATTGCACCGTACCCACTAAATTTTGAATTGGCTGACCATTACCAAAATCTTGTAAATAAATAGAAACGTCAACTAAACCATCACTCAACATTATATATTCGACTGTTTTACCGGTTCCAGATAAACGATGTAAGTCTCGTTTAACAACCTTCATTCCAACGGGTAAATAGTTAATTTCCCAAGCTGAATCTCTTAGTTTCTTAGATTGGTAAGTTACAATTTCAGGCAACATACTATCTTCAATCTTAGAGAAAAATTCGTCGGGCGAGGTGGTAACATTTAAGCCTGTAACTTGAATTTGCTCCAACAACTGAGAATCTAAACTAAACATATTTAGTTTTAGTAATAAGCCAGTATTTTGGTCTAACCAAAGGTTTAAGCCGTAGCGAGTTCTATCTTTACTCAACACCCTAATTTGTTGAGCTGCACGTCCAGCAATTCTGCTGCGCCCAATCATAAAAAAGTCATAAGCATCTTTTAGTTTTTCAGGATTACGTAAAAAATCATTTGGGAAAGGACCGTTAATTATAGTGGATGACAAACTATAAGGCGGAACATTAGGCTCAAAGTAACTTACTTTATTTCCTATCCGTACAACCTCTCGGCCCGGACCATTTAATAAGTTAAGTTGCTCTACTTCAACACCGCTTTCCTCAACACCATGAAGCCATAGGTAGGGCTGAGCATCGAGTCCAGGCTTTAACAACACAAGCGAAATACTATAGTTTAAAGATTTCATTGCATGTGACATTTTAGCTAGCCAACTTTCAGCGGTTTCCGAGGGCTGACTAGCTGTATGAGTGGGAACTTCTTTTTCTTCATTTACCGCTTCTTGGGCGTTACCACTAAAAGCAGTTAATGAAAAAAGTAGAGCACTAAAGGCTCCACTAATTAGATTATTCAGGAATGTTTTCAACAGTTTTAACCTGTTCCTCAGCAGTTGAATCTTGTTGCGACCTAGAAGCTGTATTATTGGATACCTGCTCAGATGTTCTAAAACGCATTTGCTGATTATGATCAACAATGTATGCATTAACTTTTCTTCTTTGCTCTACTTCGTTTGTCTGTGGCAATGCTCGAGTCTGATCATAGCTCACCGGAGATAGACCACCCTGCACACCTAAAATAGGCGGCGCTGCATTAAAAGGTGTATCTGTGTCAGCTTGATTTAATTGCTGCACCCCAAGGATCATCGCAACGGCCACTGAAGCAGCAACAGCCATTTGTCCACCTTGCTTAGCAAAAGGAATAACACGCCCAATAATTGGTACATTACCCCAGCCTTTTTTCGGAGCAATAATTGCAGGCTCAGATTCTAAAGCTTGCGCAACGTTAGCTGCGATATCAAAATTTAATTCAACTGGCAGTTCTTTTCGCAATCCGTCGCGGATTAAGTGGTAGTTATTCCACTTTTGCATTAACTCTGTGTCATTTTTCACATCGTCAATCAAATGATTATCTGATGAAGAAGTCGCTTCTACTTCTCCATCGACTAACACTGATAAATCTTCAAACTTTTGCGACATACAATACAGTTCCTGCTAATTTTTTAAAAATAATTTATCTAATTTAACCATTAGTTAGTAATGGCTGAATTACTTTATCTAACGCTTCCCTAGCTCTAAAAATTCTTGATCTTACGGTACCAACAGGGCAATCCATTACGTTAGCAATATCCTCATAACTGAGCCCCTCTAATTCACGTAAACTTATAGCCATGCGTAAATCTTCAGGTAACCTGTCCATTGCTTCAAATAATAATTTAGACATTTGATCCGACATCAAACTTTTTTCAGGAGAATTATTCTCCTTTAGTGCATCGCTCCCATCATAAAAGTCAGCTTCTTCTGCATCTACATCATTTGCAGGAGGCTTTCTTCCTTGAGAGACCAAATAGTTTTTAGCACTATTAACTGCTATTCGATATAGCCAAGTATAAAATGCACTGTCCCCTCTAAAATTTGGTAGGGCTCTATAGGCCTTAATGAAGGCTTCCTGTGTTACATCAGCGACGTCACCAGAATTCTTTACGTACCTAGACACTAAATATGCAACTTTATGTTGGTATTTATTAACCAACAAGCCATAAGCATTTTTATCGCCTCTTTGTACTCTTTCAACAATTTGTTGATCTATTATTTGCTCGCTCATTCGAGCCCTTACTCCTCACGAAAATATACCACGGCTCATGCAAGCACTAATATTGACTGCAGATAAATTAAAAAGTTCTCTAAACAATCACTTTTTTATTATAAAGATAAAAAATTAAACACTCGGAGCTAAATCCAAGTCAACTAAAGCCAACACGAATACGAAAAAACGTTGTAATTTACAGCCTGTAAATTAGTATTGCCAGCCTTATATATGAATTACGATCGACAAAACAAGCTACCTTATGCATTCTACCATCGAACATCAATGTGACGTACTTATAATTGGCAGCGGTGCGGCCGGCCTTAGCCATGCTTTAAAACTAGCCGAAACATGCCAAGTCATAGTTTTGAGTAAAAGTGATATTGCAGAAGGCTCTACTAAATACGCTCAAGGAGGCATAGCTGCAGTTTTCGACGAAAGCGATTCTATAGAATCCCATGTTAATGACACATTATTAGCAGGAGCTGGACTATGTGATAAGGAAACTGTCGAATATACAGCTTCGCAAGCAAAGCTGTGCATGGAATGGTTAATAAAATTTGGAATGCCCTTTGATCAAGAAAAAAGCACAAACGGGGAAACTCGTTTTCATTTAACAAGAGAAGGCGGCCATAGCCACAGACGCATTTTACACGCAGCGGATGCAACTGGTGAAGCGGTTCAAACTACGCTAATTGAAGCTGTTAAACAGCATCCAAATATTCACCTATTCCAGCGTTACAATGCAATAGATTTAATTAAGAGTAAAAAAGTAGAAAAGCATTTACTAGGTGCTTATGTTTGGAATAGAAAAACAGAAAGTGTAGAAGTTATTCGTAGTAAGTTTGTTACATTAGCGACAGGTGGAGCGAGTAAAGTCTATCAGTACACGTCAAACCCTGATGTTGCTAGTGGAGATGGAATAGCAATGGCATGGCGAGCTGGTTGCAGAGTAGCAAACATGGAATTCAATCAATTTCATCCTACCTGTCTTTATCACCCAGAAGCGAGAAATTTTCTCATTACAGAAGCCTTGCGAGGTGAAGGGGCGAAGCTATGTCATCCAAATGGCGAACCTTTCATGCATAAATTTGATGATAGAGGTGATCTAGCGCCAAGGGATATAGTAGCAAGAGCAATCGATTTTGAGATGAAGCGTCTAGGTGCTGATTGTATGTATCTTGATATTAGCCATAAGCCAAGTGACTTTATCGTTAAACATTTTCCAAACATATATAGAAAATGTAGATCTTTAGGCATAGATATAACAAGAGAGCCTATCCCTGTGGTACCGGCAGCCCACTACAGCTGCGGTGGAGTATTAACCGATAAGAATGCTAAAACTGACCTTAACAATCTATTTGCTATTGGTGAAGTTGCCTATACAGGCCTACATGGAGCCAACCGAATGGCAAGCAACTCTTTGTTAGAGTGTATTGTATTCGCTCATTCTGCCGCTAAATTAATCAGCTCAACACTAAACAAAGATCCATTGACTGAAAAAATCAGTCCTTGGGATGAAAGTAAAGTCAGTAACTCAGACGAAGAGGTGGTGATTCAACATAACTGGCATGAGTTAAGATTATTTATGTGGGATTACGTCGGTATAGTCCGTACGACTAAAAGATTAGAAAGAGCCAAACACCGTATAAAATTACTAAAGCAAGAAGTTAACGAATACTATTCAAATTTTAAGGTTAGTAATAATCTACTTGAGCTCAGAAACCTATTAACTGTGGCTGAGTTAATCGTAAAATGCGCTCAAGAAAGAAAGGAGAGCCGAGGTTTACACTTTAACTTAGATTACCCGAACCAGCTTGAAAACCCTCAGCCAACCATATTACAGAATAAACGCCTATAAATTTACTGTGTATGCAATGATTGTATCTTGCCTATCAGGTGTACTTTTGAGCCAACACTTTCTACATTGAAAGAAGTTCCTACGCTTTGCTTACTATCTGTATTAAGTAAAAATAGATCAACTCTATTTGGCAAATAGATAGGCTTTTTAAATTCTACTTTCACTGAGAAAGCCTGACTTAAAGCTTTAGGGTCCGCAGAATTTATCATCGATAGGCACCAAGACTTTGTCCACATCCCATGTGCAATATGTTTATGAAAACCAAATCCTTTTGCCAGCCATTTAGCTAGGTGTATGGGATTAAAATCACCAGAACACTTAGCGTAAAGTCTCCCCAAATTTGAATTTAACTCAATACAACCCCAATTAAGCTTGCCAAGATGAGCTTGAGAAAAGCCTTTATCATCTTCTTTGTTGGAGGTTTTTTTGTTTTTGAACAAATACACACTAGTACTTTCCCAAACCAATTTACAACGACTGTATACCAGCACTTTGATCGAGAATACCCAGCCTTTAGGGTGTTCCTTTAAATCTCCAAACTTACATTTTAAATCTAGTTTTTCATTTACCCTTACAGGCCTAAATTGAGTAATTCTATTTTCTAGATGTACTAAACCTAATAGTGGAAATGGAAAATTAGGTAACGACATTAGTGAAATATGTAACGGGAAAGCTAATGTGTGAATAAAACAGGGATGAATATACTCTTTGCTATCGACCCATTTGGTTACTGAATTAAATTTTAGACAATCTTCATTATTTACAAGCACATCACTTACTTGATATTCAAACGAGGGTAGGCCGTCGATTAATTCGCTTATTCTCTTTCTTGAAAGAAAACTAAAAGCAACTTTTACTAATAAAGACGGAGGACTTGGAATAGTTTTCAAAACCTCTATTTGCTTTTGTTCCATCTAGAATTAGACGTTATTTTGAGAGTTTTGCTGCTGAAAAATAATAGCACGACAAAGCCTTCTGAAATCTCGTGTTTCAGCCTGATCTTTAAATACAAGCCTCCATTTTGACTCAGAAGAATTAAGCGGAGAAACCATATGTATGAATAGAGCTAAACCAGTAATTCTAGACTTAGCAGTAAGCTGCCAGCTGACTTGATCACCCAATTTAGTTTCTAACCACTCTCCTCTTTCTGAAAAGAAAACCACAGCATGACTATTTTTTTCAATCTGAGATAGTGATTTGGCCCCAAGGATAAATATCGCCAAACCGCACAAGCTTTGTAATACAAGCTGTCCCCTTATGACATTAGGCTGCCATGTAAATATAGAGACAATAAATCCTAAATAAAGAGCCAGTAACAGAAACACCCTATATTTAGAGGGTTTTAAGTCAACCCTATACTTTGACACGATTCAAGATATGTTCGATCATGCTATTAATCTCGGCATCCTTACAGGGTTGATGGCCCATGAACCAAGCATATAAATCAGGATCATCGAATGTTAATAAACGCTCGAATACTTCTTGCTTTTCAGAAGAGAGCTCTAAAAAACCAGACTCAGCAAAAGGCATAAAAAGTACATCTAGCTCTAACATCCCTCTTCTACAAGCCCACTTTAGACGACCATATCGTTGTTTATCAAACATATAAAACCTCACAAACCTTATAAACTTACTCAGTCATAGATACTGACTCAAAAGATCTGTTAATAGTAGCAGTAAACTAGTTTTCTTTTTAGATATTTCCTTGGTAATTCAATCTACTCCCCCATATAAAGGTTAAAGAGATCATCGTAGAGAAATACTAATGTCTGTTAATCCATCTGAAATTACAAATACAAGTTATACATGTGAATTAAATGAAAAAGGAATTATTGAGTTAAAGGGGCAAGACCGCATAACATATCTTCAAGGACAAGTAACAGCTGACATAGAAAGCTTGTCAGAAAGCACATCCCTCCTTTCATGCCACTGCGACTTCAAAGGTAAGGTTTGGAGCGTATCAACTGTTTTACCATGGAAAGAATCTTTGTTACTACTTACTCATTCCAGTGTGTTGACAACCTCATTAACTGAGCTAAAAAAATACGGTGTATTTGCCAAAGTAGAAATTGAAAATACTAGCGAAAATTGGCAAGTATTTGGCGGTAAAGGTCCTAAATTTGAAGACCATATAATCAAAAACTTTGGGCAGCTTCCCAAAGGACACCAATCCATATTAAGCAGTGACGCCGGCATAGTTGTATCGATTGAGACTCCCTCTCAACGCTATTTAGTATTACAACAAAAAGGCACGCAAGCACCACAGCTAGAAAATGAAAAACAAAGCTGGGAGTTTGACGATATCATGTCTGGATTGGCTGAAGTTCGAGAAAACACCAGTAACGAATACGTCCCGCAAATGCTTAATCTACAAGCTCTAAATGCCATTAATTTTGAGAAAGGTTGCTATATGGGTCAAGAAGTTGTTGCTAGAACAAAGTACTTAGGACGTAATAAGCGCGCAACATTTATCCTTTCGTCAGATACCAATTTAGAAGACCTTACTGGTGACAGTTTAGAATACCAAGTAGGAGACAATTGGCGCCCAGGAGGAAAGATATTGAGAAGTGCAGCAATAAAGAATCAAACAGCTATATTGGCTGTATTACCAATAGATACTGATATTTCATCCATTTTTAGGCTAAAATCTAAACCTGATATAAAATTTATCACTCAAATATTACCGTACGAAATACAATAGCTCACGCTAATAAAGCTCACATTCACAGGAATACTATGCTCATAAGTAATAATACTGTCGTCACAATGCACTTCGTTGTTTCTTCATCAGATGGCACTCAGATTGACTCTTCAAGAGACAACGAACCAATGATATTTCTTCAAGGCAGTCATTTTCTTATTGAAGGTTTAGAAAATGAGTTAGAAGGAAAATCAAAAGGCAGTAAATTTGTATTAGATGTAGAGCCACAACTAGCTTATGGTGAACGTCACGACGAGTTAGTTCAAGCGGTGCCTAAATCAATGTTTGAAGGAATGGATGTAGAACCAGGCATGACATTTAGAGCGACTACAGATGATGGCGAACAATCAGTGATGATCATAGACATAACTGATGACGATGTCATTGTTGATGGTAATCACCCCCTATCTGGATTAACGTTAACTTTTGACGTTGAGGTTTTAGACGTAAGAGAAGCCACTGAAGAAGAAATAGCTCATGGGCATCCCCATACAGAGGAAGGCTGTGGCCACACTCACTAAAATAAATTGAACAATTGTTAAGGCGCTAGATATAGCGCCTTTTTTATTTCTATTTCAATAATAAAACTAAAATAGATAAACCAGCATAAAGTTGCCACCTAAACCTCACCAATCAAATTGCCATTATTATAAATAAGTGTCCAAACCAGCCTTAACTTATCAAAAATTGACAGCAAATAAGGGCTACCCTTTATGAAAACCTTCACTGTGAGGCACTGTTTTTAAATAGGAGTCTGCGAGGCTTGCCATCCAGTAGTGTGCGGGGCACCCCGTGCGACCAACAAGGATGGTGGAAGTGCAGAAAAATGTCTAGAACATTTTTTTGTGTACTCTCGCATGGGAGTGAAGGCGATTTGCTTTTAGCTGCGAAGCAGCGTAACCGCCTGAACGACAGGAGCTCTGCGACTGTCCGGGAATCCACTTCGTGACGGTTGACTGCTGTGTAGCAATGCGCATTTGCGCTTAGAGTAAGGGCTATCCATACACATCAACAGCGTATAAATACCTTAAACACACCACAAAACAAAAAAGGGCTACCCTTACGGATAGCCCTTTCTCTAAATAAGAGTCTGGCAGTGTGCTACTCTCGCATGGGGAAACCCCAAACTACCATCGCCGCTAATGCGTTTCACTTCTGAGTTCGGAATGGGATCAGGTGGGACCGCATCGCTATGGCCGCCAGACAAAA
>NZ_JBLIXM010000001.1:1333748-1473144 GCF_047525415.1 Paraglaciecola sp. 2405UD69-4 | reverse complement strand
CCCTCTTAAGCGGGAGGCGTATAATACGCCGTTAAATTTTGATGTCAACGTTTTAATTTAAATTATTTTCAAATTAAATCTCGCTACATCCCGCTTCAAATATACCTCTTAAGTATATGCAACTAACCAATCAAATTGACCCTGTTGCCGGTGACCTAAGTTGTTGTAACCGGTCTCCCTTGAAGCGAGGGCGCATTATAGAGATAACACATCCCTATGCAACACTTTATTTCATTTTTCATTTCAACCGCTTGTTTTTTATACACAACAATAAAAAACGTTGAATTTTTCAACATTTAGAACGAAAAAGGCATTCATCGAAGTGAATGCCTTTTAAATTAGGTATCTAAATAAGAGTGAATTACTCATTCATTCTTATTTGACTCATCAGATTCGCCGCTTTCTGAATCGGTTGTACTTGTATCTATTTCTTCGGCATCACCAACCACATCCTCTAACCTTACCTTATCAACCATTCTGAATGTGTTTATTGGCCCTGCTAGTGCGTACAGAAGGAAAACAATAAATAGAACCAAAGCGGGTTCGGTTGCGACCACTACAAAAACTAACAGTATTAGTAACAGCACCACAAAAGGGACCTTACCGTGCCAATTTAACTCTTTAAAGGAATTATATTTAAAGTTACTTACCATTAGTAAACCAGATATCCCTGTTACTAAGGCTACTACAACGCCATAGTCTTGGCCGTCGACTTTATATTCAACACCTACCCATATAAGCCCTGCAACTAAAGCTGCAGCAGCAGGGCTAGCTAGCCCTTGAAAAAAGCGGCTATCAGCGATGCCAATTTGCGTATTAAAACGGGCTAACCTTAGAGCCGCCCCTGCTACATATATAAACGCAGCTAACCAACCAATTTTCCCCAAGCCGGCTAGCCCCCAATTATATGCAACTAGAGCTGGCGCTACACCAAACGAAACCATATCAGCCATTGAATCATACTCTGCCCCGAATTCACTTTGAGTATTAGTGATTCTAGCCACTCGTCCATCTAGCCCATCAAAAATCATAGCAACAAATATTGCTACAGCCGCCGCTTCAAAACGACCGTTCATTGAGGATACTACAGCAAAGAAACCAGAAAATAGCCCAGCCGTTGTTAATAAATTAGGTAAAAGGTAAATCCCCCTACGCTTCTGTTCTGGCATTATATTGTCTCACACCTATTAAATTACAAATATAGTACTAAGCTTATCGCGTTTGTATGGTTAGAGTATATAAAGATTAACTTAGATTTTGAATCAATAGACATCAAAGTTAGAAAGCTAAGTTTTTAATTACTGTATGCAGCTCTTAATTGTCAGTTTTTTTTACAACAACATAAAAAAAGCCACCAAAAAACACCACAAGCAACTGATAAATAACAACAAAAAATAAATGGCCCAATATATGCTTATTGGCTGACATAGTAATTCTAGTATATATCTTGGTGAAAAAATGAACAAAGTGCGTAGTTTTTTAGTATCGACATTATCCGTGATTTCATTATCGCAAGCCCACGCCGGTGTAACAGTTATTGATTTTGACACTGACAGTAATGGCAATGCCATTACAAATGGTCAAATTGTTGATGATGAATACGCAAGTGCAGGTGTAAGTATCACCAGTGTTAATGTAAACAATACAACAAGCAAAACTAGTGATGATATTGAAGGTATACAAGTAGCCTTTGACACTAATTTATCTGGAACTGAAGACCCAGACCTAGAATACAATAGAAACCGTAACGATTATAACGGAACTGGACAGTATTCTTACACAGCGCTAAACATTGATGGTATTCAATTCGCTGATACACCTGACAACGTATTAATAATGCAAAATGCTGACTTTATTAACGATTCAGCAAACGGTAATACATGTGACGCATTTTCATGTACAACCCCAAATGACGAAAATGGAACTAACCCTGCAGGATATTTTGAGTTCACCTTCGATACCCTAGTTGACATCATTAGCTTAGATACATTTGACATTGAAGATAATGGCGAATTTGTCATTCAGTTTTTCGCTAATGACAACTTAGTTGCGACTCGCGTTGAAACAGATAAGGCTGTTGGTGATACTGTTTCGATATTCGATAGCGCTGATTATACAGTTCAAGCAGGTGATGACACGTTATTGACTATGGGCGATGGGCAGTTTGTAAGACAACTACTTAATATTACTGGTATAGACCGCTTAAGAGTTCAAATCCCAGGTTCAGGAGCGATTGATAACCTTGCATTTAGAACAGCTGAAGTTCCGGCTCCAGCAACGTTAAGCTTATTAGCATTTGCAATGTTGTTAATTGCCAGACGAGTTAGGAAATAACTCTTAACCCCACCTAAATTAACAAAAGCGGCTTTGGCCGCTTTTTTATTGTTTTATATTTTTTTCAGCGATTGTTACTATTCACCAGAAATCACTCACAGATAGACATTAACCTATGCAGAAGCAATTAATTTTATTTGTTTTTTTATCTATATATTGTTTGCAACCATCAGCACAAACTACTTCAAACTACGAAAAAGCGCTAACAGCGTATTCTAGCAATAAGTTTGATGAAGCCTATATACATATAAAGAACGCTTTACAAGAAAACCCGTCAGATTTAGCCGCCAAAATATTGATGGGTGAAATATTACTAATCAATGGCTATTTTGATAGTGCAATCACTGAGTTTGAAGAAGCTTTAAACTTCGGTGCAGATCCAAATTTGATATTAAAAGGATACGGAAAAGCTTTAATTCTAACGCAACAGTTTGACAAAATATTATTACTTGACCTAAGCAGTTTGAACAGCACAAACACTTTTGAACTACTCATGTTAAAAGCTACCGCATTTGCGAACTTAAATGACACCAATAATGCAGAAAGAACCTACTTGCAAGCTGTGCAATTACAACCCCAAAGCATACGGGCCCTCAATGCACTAGTACCTTTATATCTAAAGCTAGGTAAGATTGAACAAGCCGAAAAGTATTTAGAGAAATCGTTACTTTCGAATAACAAAGTAGCGAGCACCTGGAGGCTCAAAGGACTACTAGAAAAACAAAAACAACTCACTTCACAAGCACTTAATTCTTTTGAGACAGCATATAATTTAAACCCAAATGATCCCTTTGTACTTAGAGCTTACGCTGACGGACTGTGGGCAGCTAAAAAAGTAGAAGAAGCTAAGAAAATACTTAATATAATCTTGATTCAAACACCAGATGATCCATATGCCATTCTATTACAAAGCCAGATATTATCCGCTACAGGTAATACAGAAGAGGCACAAAACCTACTTAGTCAATTATCTCAAGAATTAAGCTTAGTTACTGGGCAAAGTGTTACTTCAAACCTGTCACTGCGTTTTGCAAGCGGCATGACCGCTTATTTAACAAGTAATTATGAGCGAGCACTATCAGATATTACTTATTACGTTAACAACTCTATTTTGGATGTTAATACGATAGCTATATTGACAGATACATACCTGAAATTGGGAAAGGAAAGAAATGCCCTAAAGCTTTTAACTGCTAATGAAAACTTAGTTGTTCAAAATCTAAATTTGTCATTACTATTATGCGATCTTTACTTAAAAGCAAACCGCGCGTTTAAATGTGAAAATTTAACTAGCCAACTTGCTGAGCAGTACCCGAACAACCCTAAGGTTGATTTTATAAAAGCCAAAACCTATGTCGCTAGAAATAAAATAGAAGATGCGTTAACTACTTTAAATAATATATCTGACCCAGCTTACCTTGACCAAAGAGAGCTAGCGAAAGCACACCTGTTGTTTCAACAGGAAGACTATTCAAACGCTCATAAAATAGCTAAATCACTATTAGAAGCGTTGCCAGAAAACATAGACATATTAAACCTTAACGTAGCGTTGCTAATAAAAAAGGGAAGCTTAACTGAAGCAGGTACGTTAATCGAAAAAACACTAGCACTCAGACCCAACTATGTACCAGCAAAATATAATAAAGCTAACTTACTAGGGGCTCTAAAACAATACAACGAAGCAATCGACATCATGATTGACCTAGAGGAGAGCGACGTCCTCCAAGCAGAGTCATACCTATTGTTTGCAGACTTGTTATCATCATTGGAGCGTTATGAACAAGCAATAGAAAAGTTACGCTATGCTTCAAAACTAAATGGCCAGTCTCTACCAATATCCGAAAAATTAATAGAGTTGTATATACAAACCAAGAAATATAAAGAAGCGCTTTGGGAAATAGAAACTTATAATAAAAACGCTTTATCCAGTGATAAATATCAATTGAGCAAGGCTGAGCTTCTATATAAAAGCGGGAAATCTGATGAATCAATTGAGTTGCAGGCCAATTTATTTGAAAAATGGAAAACACAACCGGATAACCTAATTGCACTTAGCAAAACTCAGTATAAAACCAAAAATTTTGATGGCGTTGAAAAAACATTATTAACCATTTTAGAGGAACGCGATAACAAATATCTACCTGCGTTACTGCAACTAAACAATCTATATAGCAATACTAACAGGTACCCCAAAGCCCAAAAATATCTAACCATTGCAAATAACCTGTACCCTAACCAAATAGAAGTCATGGTAGCTCAGGCCAAGCTTAGTATTAAACAAAATGATTTAGACTCAGCATACGAAATACTATGGAAGGCTCAGAAGTTGGACCCTACTTCGCTCTCAATCTATGGGCAGTTATATCAATTAGCTAACCTTGGAAAAGGTACAGAGAAATTCAAAGAGCATCTAGAAGGCTTACTAAAATCCACACCTAATAAACATGTGCTTCGTAACCTTTTGGCTGACACTTACTTACAGAGCAATGAAACAGCTCAGGCCTTAAGTCATTACAAAAAATTACAGAACCTAGAAAACTACACCAACAAGCCTGCAGTGTTAAATAATTTAGCGTTTATAGCCTTGGATAATGATTTAGCGCTTGCACTAGACTTAATAAATCAAGGACTAGAATTAGCACCTCAGTCAGCAGACCTTATTGACTCTAAAGGTTGGGTATTAGCAAAACTAGGGCAATACGACGAGGCATTAGTACTATTAAGACAAGCATACGCTATGAATTCCAATGCGCCTTCCACGCTATATCACTTAGGCTTCACTTTACAAAAGTTAGGCAGAAGTGACGAGGCAGAAAAAGAACTCAAATCAGCTTTTGAACTAGGCGTACCTTTTTTAGAGTCTTCGGAAGCACAACAACTATTAAACAGTATTTAGTCTAACAGATACGATTTAAAGCAAAATTTCACTATAAAACTAGAAGCAATGGAAGGCCCTCCATTACTTCTAGCTTCTTTTGAAATACCAGTTTAGTATCATGACAGATATAAGCCGGTCCACTGCATGGAATCGTAAGGGTTAACTAATAGTTAGCCCTTCTCCATCACTATCAATTTTTATCAAACCTGATCCAGCTAAATTCCCTGCAAGTATTTTCTGAGCTAACGGGTTCTCGATTTCAATTTGAATAGCGCGCTTTAAGGGCCGTGCACCAAAGACAGGATCGAACCCAGCTTCAGCCAATCTATCCAAAGCAGATAAGCTAAGTTCCAGCTTATACCCTTTATCAGCCAAACGATCCCTAAGAGCTCGTAACTGAATTTTTGCTATCGATTTAATTTGCTCTCTACCCAGAGGGTGGAACACAACTGTGTCATCGACTCTATTGATAAATTCTGGTCTAAAATGCTCTCCAACTACTCCCATGACTAGGTCTTTCATTTGTTGATAGTCTTTTTCAGCACTGACTTCTTGAATAATATCCGAACCTAAATTTGAGGTCATAATTATTACAGTATTTTTAAAGTCTACGGTTCTACCTTGCCCATCGGTCAAGCGGCCATCATCTAAGACTTGTAGTAAAATATTAAAAACATCTGGATGCGCTTTTTCTACTTCATCTAATAAAATCACCGAGTATGGCTTGCGCCTAACTGCTTCAGTTAAATATCCTCCTTCTTCATACCCCACATACCCTGGAGGGGCACCAACTAGACGAGACACTGAATGTTTTTCCATAAACTCAGACATATCAATACGCACCATGGCATCTTGGGTATCAAATAAGAAGTTAGCCAAGGTCTTACACAACTCTGTTTTACCTACACCTGTAGGCCCTAAAAACAAGAAAGAGCCAATTGGTTTATTTGGGTCTGACAAACCTGCTCTTGAACGCCTAATTGCATTTGAAACCGCTTCTACCGCCTCCTGTTGACCAACTACTCTATCCTTGAGGGCGTCTTCCATCGACAGTAATTTCGCTTTTTCACCTTCTAACATTTTAGATACTGGGATCCCAGTCCAGCGAGATAGTACATCTGCTATTTCAGTATCAGATACTTTATTTTTTAGTAACGTTGGCTCTTGTGTTTCAGACTCAGTAGCCAATTCTAGCTTCGCCTCTAGCTCTGGAATACGACCATACTGTAACTCAGACATACGGCTTAAATCAGAGGCTCTTCTGGCTATTTCTAAATCTAACTTAGCTTGTTCAAGTTCAGAGCGAATACTTTGAGTTCCTTGAACAGCTTGCTTCTCGGTAAGCCATACCTTTTCGAACTCAGAAAATTTATGTTCAGCCTGCTCTCGCTCTAACTCAATTAACTCCAAGCGCTTGTGACTCACTTCATCCTTTTCTTTAGCTAAAGCTTGTTCTTCCAACTTGAGCTGAATAATCCGCCGTTCTAGCTTGTCCATGTCCTCCGGTTTAGAGTCCATCTGCAGGCGAATACTAGAGGCTGCTTCATCAATTAAATCGATGGCTTTATCTGGCAATTGTCTGTCACTAATATATCGATGAGACAAAGTGGCAGCAGCCACAATTGCAGGATCGGTAATTTCTACCGAGTGATGCAGCTCATAACGCTCTTTCAGCCCTCGCAAAATAGCAATTGTGTCTTCAACACTGGGCTCATCAACTAAGACTTTTTGAAATCTACGTTCTAGGGCTGCATCTTTTTCTATGAACTGTCGGTATTCATTTAAGGTAGTGGCCCCAACACAGTGTAGTTCTCCTCTAGCAAGAGCAGGTTTGAGCATGTTGCCTGCATCCATTGCACCATCGCCTTTACCAGCTCCGACCATAGTATGCAATTCATCTATAAAGAGGATCACACGCCCTTCTTCTTTACTCAGTTCATTTAAAACAGCTTTTAAACGCTCTTCAAATTCACCTCGAAACTTAGCCCCAGCAATCAAAGCCCCCATGTCTAAAGACAGTACCCGTTTATTTTTTAAACCTTCTGGCACCTCGGCGTTAATAATACGCTGTGCAAGCCCTTCAGCGATTGCTGTTTTACCCACACCAGGCTCTCCGATTAACACTGGGTTATTTTTAGTACGGCGTTGTAATACTTGGATGGTACGGCGAATTTCATCATCACGACCAATAACAGGGTCAAGCTTTCCCTGTTCGGCTCGCTCTGTTAAATCAGTGGTAAACTTCTCTAATGCCTGACGGACATCTTCAGCATTTGGATCTGTCACTTTTTGCCCACCACGTATTTTCTCAATACTCTGCTCAATACTTTTTTCATCAGCCCCCGATTGCTTTAATATTTCTCCCAAGGCTCCCTTATCTTGTAAGGCCGCTAAAACAAATACTTCAGACGTTATATATTCATCTTTTCGTTTTTGAGAAATCTTATTACTCAGATTTAAAAGAATGACAGTATTTTTACTTAACTGAACATCACCACCTGAACCTTGTACTCGGGGCAATCTTTCAATTGCTTCAGCTAATGCAGAGCGAAGACTATTGACATTTATTCCTGCTTCATCGAGTAATGGACGCACTGAACCGCCCTGCTGATTTAGCAAAGACGTCATTAAATGAACAGGTTCAATATATTGATGATCACGACCGAGCGCTAAAGATTGAGCGTCAGAAAGTGCCGATTGAAATTTACTTGTAAAACTATCTAATTGCATAAAAGGTACTCCACCTCTAATTTCTATGAATCATTAATGGGTACAATTTATTGGCTAATCAAGTGTGTCTAACAATTAACCAATAGAGATTTTACGAAAATTGATTTAAGTCAAGCTATCGATAATAAACAACAAAATACTCAACTAATATAAATCGCACTCAACATTCTACCTGTTGTAGCGTGACTTGGCTTTCCCCCAGTGGCTATCATTTCATGGGTCGCTCTACGATGAGAAAAAAATAAATCTTTCTGCTCATATGTACAAAATTCGCCACCAAATATTTTACTAACTCCCAAAGATTGCAGCTTTAACCGTGCAATTAAATATAGGTCGGCCAAAAACTTATCGCTATCAGCTAAATTACTTGCAACAAATGCTTCAGGATAATTATCAAAAGCGTCTTTGACATCTCTACCTACTTCAAAGTTACTCTGACTTATAGCTGGGCCTAACCAAACCAACATTTCTGAAGGCTTAACGCCCATTGCTGTGAGTGTATTTTCAATTACTCCGGCAGCTAAGCCGCGCCAACCGGCGTGAATAGCACCTACCACAGTCCCTTTGGTATCACAAAGTAAAAGAGGCAGACAGTCTGCCGTCATAACAGCAGATACTTGATTTTTAATACAACTATAACTGGCATCAGCCTCTATTTTTGATGGCTGCTTTATATCCAAATTTATACAAGTGGTACTGTGGATTTGCGTCAACCAATTTATATTCTCATACATGGGCAACAAAGTGCGGTTTTTAGCAACCACAGCGGCATCATCATTTACATGTTGCGCCACATTCAAACTATCAAAGGGCGCTTGACTGAAACCTCCTCCCCTAGTGCTAACATAGGCTTTAATATGTTTAGGTGCAGGCCAATCAGGATAAATAAATGAAGGAAGAGTCAAGGCTATACCTCTCCACTTCCGTGTTCCTGCTTGTCTTCTCTTAATACATCTAAAAGCTCTACAAAATCATCAGGTAACGGAGCTTTCCATGACATCCATTCCCCAGTTATTGGATGAGCAAGCTCTAACTGAACGGCATGCAAGGCTTGACGCTTAAAGCTGCGTAACATATCTACCATTCTTTCATTACATGCTTTAGGTGGCTTAGGGCGACCGCCATATGCTTGGTCACCTACTAGTGGGTAGCGAAGGTGAGACATATGTACTCTAATCTGATGAGTACGACCTGATTCAAGCTTTAACCTCAAATACGTGTGTGCTCTAAATTTCTCTTTGACTCGGTAATGGGTCATAGCAGGTTTACCTGACTCGCGAACAGCCATATTTGTTCGCTTAGTAGGATGTCTCCCAATTGGCTCATCCACTGTGCCACCAGCCACCATAGTACCAATGACTACGGCTTCATACTCGCGACTTATTTCTCTAGCTTGAAGCTGCTCAACTAGATGGGTTTGTGCAGGAATAGTTTTCGCAACAACCATCAAACCAGTTGTATCTTTATCTAAACGGTGAACAATACCGGCTCGTGGCACATTCTCAATATTTGGCACATGGTTAAGCAGTGCATTTAAAATAGTACCATCCATATTACCTGCCCCTGGATGAACAACCAAGTTAGTGGGTTTGTTGATAACCAATATATCTTCATCTTCGTAAACAATATCTAAATCAATTGCTTGAGCATGATGTTGAACCTGTACTTCAAGCTCTACATCAATCTCAATTAGCTCTTCGCCAATCAGTTTTTCCCTTGGTTTATTAGATATTTCTCCATTAACAGTAACTTTATCACTCAAAATCCATTCTTTTATGCGAGATCTTGAATAATCAGGGAACATTTCGGCTAAAGCTTGATCTAAGCGTTTACCAAATAAATTGTCAGGCACGTGGGCCTGAAGTTGTATTTTTTCATGTGAGGTAGACATGCATTAAACATCCTGAAAGTGTTTCGTAACGATTTATGTGTGCATAGCCCAATTTGGTGGGGTAGAATGCGCTGCAGTTATCGATTAGGTAAACTACTATTCTAACGGATTTTTGTCCTTAATGAATCAAACATCACCAATCGAATAGTCAAATAAGAGCAAATAAGAGCGATATGATCAGTAAAGTCAATGTAAGAAATATACTCATAACCAGTACCTTAATGATGTTAGTGGCCTGTTCATCAGTGCCGGAAGACGAAGACATTGATTTGGTACTTAAAAATCGAAGTGCACAAAGTCTGTATCAAGAAGCAAAAGAAAAAATGATTTTGGGCAACTTTAATGCAGCCACCGAAACCCTAAAGGCATTAGATTCTCGCTTTCCATTCGGCCCGTTGTCACACCAAGTACAGTTGGACCTTATTTATGGGTACTACAAAACAGGACGAATTGACGAAGCGTTAGCTGCAATCGATCGCTTTACTCGGCTTAACCCAAATCATTCTGATGTAGAGTATGCTTATTACATGCGTGGCTTAGCTAACATGGAAGTAGATAATAACCTTTTCCAAGACCTAGCTGGAATCGACCGTTCTGACAGAGATCCAAGTAGCTCTCGTCAAGCCTTTAGCGACTTCAAACGACTAATAGAAAAATTCCCCAATAGTAAATATGCAGCAGATGCCCAAAAACGCATGTTACATATTAAAAGCCGTCTAGCTAAATATGAAATTGCGATTGCGCGATACTATATGCGTCGTGATGCATATATAGCAGCTGCAAACCGTGGTAAGTACGTCATAGAGCATTATCCTGATACTCAACATGTTCGCGAAGCACTAGAAATAATGGTTGAGTGTTATGACCAGCTAAAACTTGATAAGCTGAAAAACAACGTGATGAAAACCCTGAAGTTAAACTATCCTGACAGTAGCTTTATTAGTTAACTAATAAACTGACATTTTAAAACGCGCATTAAGCGCGTTTTTTTATGTGCAAAAATAAATCAGTATCTAGTTGCCAGCCTTCCACGCAATAAGCAAACTAACTTGTAGTAAGCCATTTCAAGCATAAAAATACTTTGATACTCCAATCACCCTGCAAGTTAAAAATTAGTAGCCAGTAAACTATTTCATAAGGTCAAACGTACTTAACCTACATTAGTTATTTTACTCTGAGCCTCAATGACCCATCTAAAATATAGAGTCAGCTATAAGCGTCACTTTGTGAGTTTTTATTGCTCACTTACTTTTCTGACATTGTTTTATTCACAACACACTTTCAGTAACCCTTTAACCAATTTAACTCAAGTTGGCGAAGCAAAACTGACAGTATTTTTCTGGGACATATATAACTCAAGCTTGTACAGTCAAAATGGAAAATATGCAGCGGATGAATTCCCTCAGGCATTAAAAATAACTTACCTACTTGATATAAGCGGGAAAGATTTAGTAAAACATACTAAGGAAGAATGGCTAAAATTACGCTTACCTGCAGAGCAAATTGAACAATGGCTTGGGGCGCTAAAAGATTTGTTTCCGGATATAAATAAAGGGGATACTCTGCTACTGATTGTTAATCAAGAAAAAAACAGTGAGTTTTTCTTAAACGATACCTCTATAGGAAAAATTTCTGATAAAAAGTTTGGAGAAAACTTTTTAAGAATATGGTTAGACGAAAACGCTAGTTATCCAAAAGTCCGTAATAAGCTTTTAGGAAAGTCAGATAACTAGGTAATCTTATAAAGGCAAATTATGATTGAATTAACGTATAGTAATCCTGAAAACCAACTAAAATATTAGTGGTAGCGATAGAGGAAAGTATTAACCCCATCACTCGGCTTATAACACTTGCCCCACTGCTACCAATCACTTTTGCAATAACTCCAGAAAGCAACATTAAAATATAAGTTAACAGTAAAACCGACAACATAACTAAGGCTGTTTGAGCTTGCTCCCAGACAGTATATACCGCATTTTTAGTCAACAGTATTGCAGCCAGCATGGCTCCAGGGCTAGCGATAGAAGGTACAGCCAGTGGGAAAATAGCCGTTTCTCTGTGGGAGCTTTCTAAAAGTTTCAACTCTTCTTCAGGTTTACTTTCACCAAAAATCATATTGAGTGCGAAAAGAAATAAAACGATACCACCAGATATTTGAAATGCAGGCAACGGAATAGATAAAGTATTCAAAATAACTTCCCCTACTCCCATAAAAAATAATAGTACGCATGCCGCCACAACAGTCGCTAACAATGCGACTCGACGTCTTGTTTTCGGCTCATACTGATCCGTAACAGCAATAAAAACAGGTAAGGTTCCAATAGGGTCAATAACAGCAAAAAAGACAATAAATACCGCCAAATAATCTATCATTAAACACTCCTCAATAAAGATTAAAAAAATATGGTTTTGGGGTTCAGCAAAGTATCTGAAGAAAAGTAATCTCATATAATAACATACGCATATCAAAGCTTATGAAGAGAAAAGTCTATATAGGGGATACTAAAGTAAAATTTTATATTAAAAACCAGTGTCCCAAAATAATGACTACTAGTAAGCAAGCTAAGCAATTAAAGTTGAAGATAAAATACTTACTTCCACTCCTAAAACTAGATACTCCTTTGAAACTCAATTTTTTTAACAACCATCTAACAGATATGATGCAATGACATTTAACCGTTAAGACTAAAGGTTAATTGTCAAAAATAGATTTGGTCTTTATAGTTCTTCACAACAAGGAGTGTATATGAAACTACCTAGTCAAAATCCAGATGCTACCGATGCTCTTCGCCGTAAGGCCATTAAAACGTTAGTTAAAACTGGGGTTACTGCAGGGGCAATAATTAAAGCCCCTTATGTTTTTGCCAAGAGTACTCCTACTCTCAGAGTGTTAGGTACCCATGTTACCTTGCAAGAAGAGTTGCGACAGCAGGCTATGCGTGACTTAGGCATTAATTTAGTGTTCGAAGCCAGAGGTAGTGCTTCTGTATTACAAAAAGCGTCCATATCCCCACAAAGTTTTGATTTATACGAACAATGGTCCAACAGTATTAATGTATTATGGCGCTCTCGTGCCATTCAAAGCATTGATAAAAAAAGAATAAAGTACTGGGATGAAATTAACCCACTTACCAAAACTGGGAAAGTCACTCCAAATGCAAATTATGGTGCAGGAGACGCACCATATAAAATACTTCATGTGCAGGCTGATGGTCAATTAGGGCAAGAGCATACCGAACATGTCAGCTTCTTACCTTACGTTCATAATGTTGACTCTTTTGGCTACAATACCGACATCATCACCAAGGGAACTCCCTATGAAACAGAAAGCTGGGGCTGGTTATTAGATGAGAGGTATTCTGGAAAAGTAGGCATAGTCAACGCCCCAACAATAGGATTATTTGATCTAGCCCTAGCAGCGCAAGCACAAGGTTTAGTCAGCTTTGCCAATATAGGCTCCATGACTAAATTAGAACTAGATGCCTTGTTCAAAATTTTAAATAACCTAAAAGCACAGGGCCACTTTAGCGGGTTCTGGACCTCTGTACCTGAATCCGTAGAGTTTATGCGTACAAAACGAGTAGTAATAGAAAGCATGTTCTCTCCAGCGGTAACACAGCTTAACGGGCAAAATATACCGGTAACCTTCGCAGCTCCTAAAGAAGGCTATCGAGGGTGGCACGGTGTGATGTGTTTATCATCGGCAACTTCAGGAAGGATCAAGGACGTTGCTTATGAATATATGAACTGGTGGCTTTCAGGTTGGCCAGGAGCATTTATTGCAAGACAAGGATATTATATTTCTAACCCTCAGCGTTCTAAACCTTTGCTAACAAAAGCTGAATGGGATTACTGGTATGATGGTAAACCAGCATCAACACCACTAATTGGTACGGATGGAAAAGTTTCTGTTTTACAGGGAGATATTCGCACCGGGGGTAGCTATGAAAAACGCTTTAGCAATGTAGCTGTATGGAATACCGTAATGCCGACTTACGAATATAGCTTGCAAAAATGGTACGAATTTATAAGTTCATAGATTCGAGTATTAAGGAATTCCATGTTTTCATCTCTTAAAGTTCAGGTCACAGCGGTTCTATCAATCTTAATTTTTCTATTAGTTTTACAAATTGTAACTACCCGAGGTAACCAAGCAACCTTAGTTAAAGGCTTAAACCTTTCACAGCAATCTTTACTGGATGTAAATACCGTCCGAGAACTAGAACGTGATGTGGCAAACCTACAACGTAATGTCTTAATCTATAAAGATACCGCCAGCCAGTCAGCCGCTTTACGTTTCAACCGCCTTATTAATGAGATTGAAGAGAAGTTAAAAGTTCTCGAGCATTCAGTTTTACCAGAAATACATGAAGAAAAAGGATTAAAACTACTAAGCAGAATGCGCCAACACTTAGCCGATTATTCAGATAACTTTAATGATGTTAAAGATGGTCGAACTCGGCGGGAAGCACTTTTTGAAAATGGTTTACTGATAGAGATTGACACTTTAGTTGAGCTACTTGAAAGCCGCTCTAGCGTCAATAAATTACAATCTTTCCCCGTTGCGCGAATTGAGTTTCATTTAGCGCGAGCTGAAAATGACGCATTCAACTATGTACTAAAACCTGATTTAGCCCATATTGAGCAATTTGAGTCTCAGATGGCTAAGATTAGAAGTCTATTTGAGCAATTCCCTACTATCTTGGAGCAAAACCCTGAAATAAGCCCCTCACTTAATAAAATTGAACAGAATTTCCTGCAATTAACTCAAATCACTAGAGGTTACCTTTACTTAGTCAATGTAGTCATGACTGGCTCGGCTAATGAGTTTTTATATTTAACCGGCCAATTAAGTGAAAATGTTGCCCATTTATCTGATCAAACAAATACGGTTGTAATGAAAAATGTTGCACAGTCTAAAACACGAAATGATATTACTTCACTTATAGGTATTATTTTTGCCTTAGCCACAGCTCTATTTTTGGGGTTACGAATAATAGTTCCTATTAACGCAATAACAGATGTATTTGAGCGATTGGTAAGTGGGAAAAAAATAGATTCGATCCCTGGGTTAGACCGAAAAGATGACATAGGAAAGCTATCAAAAGCTGCTGATGTTTTTCGCCTAAATAACCTGCGCACTACTGAGTTATTGAATGAGTCAAGAACTCTCATTGAGCGACAAGAACAACTCAATCAAGAGTTAAACAATGCTAAAGCTATTGCCGAAAAAGCCACCCAGTCAAAAAGTGTTTTCTTGGCTAATATGAGCCACGAAATTCGCACCCCAATGAACGGTATTATAGGCTTAGTTGAATTGGGCTTAAATGAAGACATGTCTGAAAAGCTCCGAGAGTACTTAATCAAAGTAAGTAACTCCAGCCAAGTATTGATGACCGTAATCAATGATATTTTAGACTTCTCTAAAATAGAAGCGGGTAAATTAGATATCGAACGAACTGATTTCTCATTAGATTCATTATTTGACAATATACTTGCTAGTACAGCTATGCGAGCAAGAGAAAAAAACTTAAATGTTCGCTTTTATGCCGATCCAATGTTACCCAAAAAGCTGGTTGGCGACCCACAGCGTATTAGTCAAATCATGCTAAACCTTTGTAGTAACGCTATAAAGTTTACTCGAAACGGCACAGTGTTTATTAGATTTTGGGGTAAAAGCACAGGTAGTGCAGGAAAATTCACCCTGTTTGCGGAAGTAAAAGACACTGGTATTGGTATGTCTGCCTCGCAGCTTAAAAGAATATTCAGTCCCTTCACACAAGCAGATGGAACGACAAGTAGAGAGTTTGGAGGGACGGGGCTTGGACTATCAATAGTAAAGCAACTTGTTAATCTAATGAATGGTGAAATTACCGTCACCTCTACTCAAAACAAGGGTAGTGTATTCAACTTAAAACTTGAGTTAAGAGCATTTAAAGGGCAAGCAGCCATTATTAGTAATACTAACCCTTCACCCAAAGCTATTTTTTATGTGCCTGAGTCTAATTTACTGTGCAATAACTATCTAAACGCCATCACTAACGATTGTCATATTGAAACCTTGAGTTCTATTCTTGAAACAAACATAGCTAACCCAGAATATCCAGCAATCGCAATTTTTGATGTTAAGTGCCAGGAGTATGTAAGTTTATTAAAGCCAGCGCTACAGTTTTGCGCAGATAATGCTATTAAGTTCGGTTTTATTACAGACACTCAGCCCCAGCAGTTAGCACCTGAGCTTATAAAAAGCTGGCATACTAAGGTGTTAACTCACCCATTTTCACCAAGAGAGTTTAATATGTTTATTGATGAACTCAATGGAATATCAACCAGTCCACTTACCCAATTAAGTAACCCAAAAGACTTGGTTGAGCCGAGCTTAAAAGGCCATGTTTTACTGGTGGAAGACAATAGCATCAACCAAGCCGTAGCTGGTGAAATGCTAACCTCACTGGGGGTTACCTATGATATTGCAGAAGATGGGCAACAAGCTGTGACTAAAATCACTAACTCTCCCTACTACGATGTGATTTTAATGGACATACAAATGCCTGTAATGGACGGTTACGCCGCTACAAAATTATTACGAGAAAGAGGGTTTACTAAACTACCAATATGCGGATTATCAGCAAATGCTATGCAACAAGACTACAACAAAGCCAGTGAATCAGGGATGAACAAATATATAACTAAGCCACTTAAAAGAGAGGTGTTAGCAAATACTCTAGCGCAATGGTTGGAACATAAAGCCACTTAACCAAGTTAATAAGTGAGCTAAATTAAAGCTAGGTCGTTATACTTTATCAGACATGAGCATCAGAAAAAATCATCTATATCTACTAAAAACTACACATCATTCAAAGTAATTTGAAAGTATTGATAGCTTTACTTTGACCATATTTGGTAGAAGTGATGTTATTTACTAAGTTCTAAATTGATATATCTATAGCAATCATGAAGAAAGACTTAAGTAATCCAAGTGGCCCTGTTCAACTAAATTTTATTAATAATGTAGCCACTGTCACCCTAAACCGGCCTAATGACCTGAACACGCTTACCGGTGATGTCATTGATAGTTTAACCGAGGCCTTTAGCGTGATAGCTACAGATGCAAATATTAAAGTTGCGGTGCTAACTGGCAATGGCCGAGCCTTTAGCGCAGGGTTAGACTTAAAAATGCTCAGTAATGAAAGCGATGTATTTCAAAAACATAATAAAGGGCAGCAAACCGAATTTATCGAGAAAATAGCCAAATGCCCAAAACCTGTTATTGGTGCAATAAATGGCGTGGCAGTAGCAGGAGGCTTAGAGCTAGCCTTATGTTGTGACTTTTTATATGCAAGTGATACTGCCAAATTTGCAGATACTCATGCCTTTGTTGGCGTATTGCCAGGCTGGGGCTTATCACAAAAACTTCCCCGTATAGTAGGAATAAATCGAGCAAAAGAGTTAAGCTTTTCAGGACGATTTTTTGATGCCTTTGAAGCTCAAAAGTGGGGCTTAGTTAATGAAGTATTTCCAAAAGAAACCTTAATGTCAGAAGTGCTAAATCTTGCAAAAAACATTGCCACAGCAGATATGCCAGCTTTGCTAAATATCAAATCTTTAATGGATCATGGGTGGAATATGAGCTTAGAAGATGGACTCAACTACGAGACTCAAATTGCAGTTCCGTACAGTAAATCCATAGATTTGAGCCAGATGACTAAACGGTTGGAGCAATTAAAAAATCGAAAAACTAATTAGGAGGCCGGAAAGTATCAAGCTCCTTAATTTTAAAACTTAAGTCTAAAAACATTTAAATAACCGTGCTGTGTTATAGCGCCACGTATTCTATATCAACAGCCCCTATTGTTAAGCCAACACCACCCAAACAGGTAACAAATTGCTTTTGGGATAATTGTGAAACTATCTATTACCCACTTTAGAAACATACGCTAGTTAACAGTATTTAAATATATCCTAATACTAAACGGCGTTAATATGACATTAAACCGGATCGTAGCCAGAATGGTTTATCTCTAAACCATAAAGTCATAATCCACTTTTCTCCGCTAGCCACTTCAGCACCGCGGTGAATACTATTTTTTATTGGCTTTCCTTGGCTAGCATTATCAAAAATTAGCATGTGATTTTTCTTTGGAGGTATAGACACATGAGGGGTTTTAAATTCTGTTTCTCCCCCAGTAAAGTCATCATTTAGGTAGTAAATGCCTGTTTTGATTCGCTGTCCAAACTGATTTATTTGCCTTTCGATATCCGCTGTATGAGGATATATATAATCATAATGCCAATGATAAAATTGGCCGGGTAAATACCTAAGAATAACAGGTGGTTCAGCATGTCTTATACTAATACCAGAGCTATTCGCTAACGCGCGCTCAACGAGCGCTAGCGATACATTATCGTTCGGAATCGAAGCAAAGTATTGGCTGTTATTTCGAATAGAAGAGTCTCGACTCCCCTGCCCTTGGCTACCAAATAGCGTTACTTTTTGAAGGTTTTGATCGAATTGCGTTTTGATATTTGTAAAAACATCAATATCAATCTGACTAGCTCCGAATCGAATGTCTTGGCTTAGGGCCTCTAAAACTGGACAGTAATGCACAAAAGCAAGTAGAGGTAAGGCGCTGCGTAACACCTTATCGCGATTTACACTAGGTAAATTCTTAACAACAAGATTCAGAGCTTCCTGATAAACATCTTCGGGCAGCGCCTCAAATGTTTGCCCAGAGAATATAAGATTCAACTGTTCCAGTATTGGCGAATTGTGTTTCAAACAATAAGCAACCGCCATAAAAAGTTCTTCAACACTGCTTTCACTTCTAAAAACGTGTATCAACCATTGCTGACAAAAGCTCTGGTTTGTTTCAGCTAAAGCAAAAATTTTTTCGTTCGTTAATCTATTAAAGTGTTTATCTTCAAGTAAACGCAAAAGGGACATAGTTTTTCGTAATCACTTTTTAGCAAGAGGTTAAAAACAGCAGCCATTTAAGGCCTAGCCAGTGATTGTATGCAACGGCAAACTTGATTACTAGTAAAGCGAGACAAACATTAGGAGTATTGTCAGTGAGCCTCTATATAAATGACTCACATCCATAGTAAAAAGGCAGTTTGCACAATTATTTTATGAAGTGTGTACAGCTGCGATTAGAAAACTCAAACCACAATCAAAGAAACCACTTACATTTACTTTTTTATGGTGTCGCTATTACTTTGAGCTTTGTTTATCTTATTATTTTTAACACTATGGCTAGCTAGTACATTTTTATAGCAAGCTTCATAGCTTGCCTTTGATTTAGCCCAGCAGTTTTCATTATCATCATTTAAACAATATTTTAATTTAGCGACAGCCAACTTTTTACAGGGTACGAATTCGTTAGAGGTTGGTGATGCACTAACCTGCCCTAAAAACATTCCTAAACTTAGAGCTAATAACTTAATTTTACTAATTGTCATGTTCCCTCTTACCGTCATGGTTATTTAGGCACAGTTGCAGGATTTAAAAACTGTTTGGTGTATGGCAAATATCACTGATTCATACCCCACTATTTTTTGAAAATCTTTTCAAACGCACTATACACAGCTAAATGCAGAGCATCTCCATGGTCTTGCTTTTTAAGATAATCAAAATAAAGCTCAGTGTTCTTGTTGTCTAAAGCCTGTAATTTGTCATATAGCTCTCTACCTGTTCTTTCAATATCCTCTGACTCTTTTCCAACAGCAATAAACACCGACTTTTTAGAAGAGAACAAAACTGGTGAGTATGTTAAAAGTGATTCATCATCCCACCATAAACTGGGACTAGTAATAATATAGTTATCAAATAAATCTGGCTTTTTAAATAAAATCTCAGTAGCCAAAAGACCACCAAGGGACTGCCCTATCAAGGTCTTAGTTGCAGCTGTTCTATATTTTTCATCTATAAAAGGCTGTAATTCAGTTTCTAGAAAACGAATAAAACTCTGGGACTGGCCCGTTGTGGGAAATTCCTTTTTATCATCCTCATTTTTAGTAGGAAAGGTAAAATCTCTTCGTCTATCCACATTAGCAATACCAACAACAATTGACTCAGGTATCATTTCAATCCAAGAAAACGATCCAAACTGCACCAATCCTGCTATATGAATAAAGTCTTCTTCAATAGAGCCGTCTAATAAATAAAGAACAGGGTATTTTTTTGATGAGCCTTTTGAATAACTAAGAGGCAGATAAACATTTAATACTCTATTTTCACCAAGCACATCAGACGGTAGGACAACCCTCTCACCTATTGACAGAGCAGTTACCTCTGCCTGCTTCTGCAAACCATCAGCCAAAACCTGATGGCAAAAAAGCACAGCTATGAATATAAAAATTGGTTTTATTATTCCCATGGGGGTCTTTTATTAAATTATGAATGGCTAGGTTATGACGTGTAATTTACTTAAGCAATAAAATACCAAGCTTTTATTGAGGTTGTGGTTAAAAAGGTATTACTGAAAACGCTCTTTTGCCGGTTACTACAGAGGTTTCTTACTGCAAGAGAGCAATCAAAAACGGAAGTTTGGAGAGAAAAACCGGCTTTCATATCCAATAATAGTTTATAAACCTTGAGCTTTTTACAAACCGCTAGGCTTTATTCTTACAACAGGTTCTCAGTCTCTGCGCCACATACGCCGGTCAATGCGAAATATGTGCGCGCAGCGAATATTTAAATAAGTAAAAATCTAAGAGCGCTTTTTATTTGCCTGCCTAACCCGGTGTTTCTTAACAGATCGTCGCATACGGCTTAACTTAACATGATCAAGTTTGTTATCTGCTTCTACTTTGATCAGGGTTTCCTTTTCTTCTGGTAGTTGCACGCTTTTACGTAAACCATTTAAATCCGATAAAGGTAATTCTACCCACCCACCTTGGGGTAAACGTTTTTTAAGCTCTAACTCACCATAACGTACGCGGATAAGGCGGCTAACTTGCAGTCCCTGTGACTCCCAAAGTCTGCGCACTTCACGATTACGCCCTTCAGATAGACTCACGTTATACCAGCTATTTTGACTTTCTTCATCGCCGGGCTTTTTAACTATTCGAGTAAACTTAGCTTCACCGTCTTCTAATTTTACTCCATCGGTGAGACGTTTAAGCATCATATCTTCCACTTCACCAAACACCCTCACTGAGTATTCACGTTCAACTTCGTGCTTAGGGTGCATTAAGCGGTTGGCTAGCTCACCGTCATTGGTAAACAACAGTAAACCACTGGTATTAATATCTAAACGGCCAACGGCTATCCAGCGACCATTTTTAATATTAGGTAGACGGTCAAACACAGTAGGACGCCCTTCGGGATCTTTACGACTACAAAGTTCACCCTCAGGTTTGTTGTACATTAGTACTCTACATATAGGCGATTCATTCACCGTGTTTACAGGGTTGCCATCCACGCGGATTTTGTCACTAGGCTCTACCCTATCACCTAAGGTAGCTAGCTTTCCGTTAACTGATGCTCGCCCTGCTTCAATCCAGCGTTCCATTTCTCGGCGTGAGCCTAGGCCAGCATTGGCTAGGACTTTCTGTAATTTTTCACTCATTAATGCAATTGCTCTGGTTGTTCTGAACCATCCAATAAATCGTTTGTTGGATCTTCAGTTGTTATTGATGGCAACTCTTGTACTTCAGACTCTTCGCTTAAAGTAAAAAGTTGATTGCGCTGTTCTTCGCTTTCAGGAGAAGTGATAAATTCATCACTACTAGGTAATTCACTTAAGCTTTTAAGTGAAAAATAATCCAAAAATTCTTTAGTGGTTGCATATAACGCTGGCCGGCCTGGTACTTCCTTACGGCCAACCACTTTAATCCATCCCCGTTCACTTAAGGTTTTCATAATTTGACTACTAACAGAAACCCCACGAACATCTTCAATTTCGCCTCTGGTAATGGGCTGACGATATGCAATTAGAGCCAAGGTTTCTAAACTAGCTCTAGAGTATCGTGGTGCTTGCTCTTGCCATAGCTTGCTTAACCATGGGCTTAAACTGTCCATGGACTGAAACCTATAACCAGAGGCAACTTCTACAAGCTGAATTCCCCTTGCTTGGTAATCTAGGGTTAGCTCAGCAAGTACATCTTTAAGCATTGTTTTAGTGACTTTCAGCCCTTCTAACACAGTTTGCTGGAGTCGCTCTTGCGTGAGCGGTTCATCAGCAACAAATATGGCAGACTCAACTAACTGTTTAAGTTGCTCTCGTGATATTTTAGCCATGTTCACCCTCTACAAATTGCGTTTTATTATCACTTACTTTTACATGGATATTGGCGTAAGGCTGGGCTTGTACTAAATCAATTAAACTTTCTTTGGCTAACTCCAATATAGCCAAAAATGTCACCACTACACCTGCTTTGCCTTCACTGGCATTAAATAACTCATCAAACCCTGTGTAATGTTCTGAAGACAATTTTTCTAAAATCATACTCATACGCTCCCGCGTCGAAAGGGTTTCTTTTTCTATTTGATGATGCTCAAATGCTTCTGAGCGTTGAATAGCGGTTTGAAAACCTAGTACCAACTCTTGCAAACTTACCTTAGGTAATATTTTCAAGGGTTTAACACTAGGTGCAGGCTGAGCTCCGGCTTTAAATAAGTCTCGCTCTTTACGGGGAATATTGTCTAATTCTTGTGCTGCTAGCTTTATTTTTTCGTATTCTTTTAGGCGTCGAATGAGCTCTGCCCTTGGATCGTCCTCATCCTCTTCAGCATCTGCTCTTTTAGGTAATAAAAGACGTGATTTCACCTCAGCCAAAATGGCTGCCATCAACAAATACTCTGCGGCCAGCTCTAACTTTAAGTCTTTCATCAGCTCAACATATTCCATGTATTGCTGAGTCACTTGATAGACAGGTAAATTAACGATATCGAATTTTTGTTTGCGTATTAAATACAACAACAAATCTAGTGGGCCTTCAAATGCTTCTAAAATAAGCTCTAGGGCATCTGGGGGTATGTATAAGTCTTCTGGCTTCTCAACTAAGGCCTCACCGTTAACAAAGGCAAGTGGCAGAGGCTGTTGGACAGGCTCGTTTGCGCCACTGTGCTTTGAAAATGATGAGTTATCAGCAGACATAAAATAAAAATCAACTTAAATAAAGGGTGTTAGATCGCCACTACCTTCACGGATAATAGTGGTTTCGTCTTCAGATAAGTCAATCACAGTGGTGGGTTGCTCCCCTAAAAAACCACCATGGATAATCAAACCAACTTGTTTTTCAAGCTCATCTCGAATGTCATCAGGGTTTGACTCTGCCACTAACCTATCAGGTAAAATCAAAGTGGTCGACATCATGGGCTCTCGTAATTCTTCTAACAAGGCCAAAGCAATTTTATTATCTGGCACCCTTATACCTATAGTGCGGCGTTTAGGATTTTGAAGTCTTTTGGGTACTTCTTTTGTGGCTTTCAAAATAAAAGTATAGGGCCCTGGAGTATTGTTTTTAATCATACGAAAGGCTGTATTATCCACCCTTGCGTATTCAGATAACTCAGACATATCTCGGCACATAAGTGTAAAGTTATGATCTTTTCCAATTTTACGAATTCGGCAAATTTGCTCAATGGCGGCTTTATCATTCATATGGCAACCAATGGAATACCCAGAATCCGTGGGGTACACCACCACAGCACCTTTGTGAATTAGCTCACAAGACTGCTTGATTAAGCGCGCTTGAGGGTTGTCGGGATGGATATAAAAAAACTGACTCATGGGTCTCTCCTATTCTACTATCACAGCAGTATTGCTTAACTGATTTACTCAGTAATTATTGTTTATTTAACGCCCAGTCATGCCATATTGGCACAAGTTGCTCTGGAAGCGAAAGGTTTTTACCTAACTCTGTCCAGCGGTTTGGATAATGAAAATCAGAACCACTGGATGCTTGTAGATTATGCTCTTGTGCAAGACTCGTTAACAGGGCTTTTTTATCTCGGGACAAATGGGAATGTGTCACTTCCATACCGTCACCACCTGCTAATGCAAACTCACTTACTAAACGCCTCAACCATTTAGATGTCATGTCGTAATGGCCAGGATGAGCAAGCACAGCTTTGCCTCCTGCATCTTGAATCCATTGTACTGCGTCTTCAATACTTATCCACTGGGGTTTTACATGGGCCTTTTTACCCTTTCCTAAATACTTTTTGAATACGGTATCAAAATCTTTAACCAACTTACGCTCAACCAATACACGAGCAAAGTGGGCCCGCGTGATTTGCCCAACCCCAGCTAATTTTTTTGCATCATCTATGACATTATCTATACCGACCTTAGCTAGCTTGTCGGACATTTTCTGAGCTCGCCTATCACGCTCTTGGCTTTGTAAGTCTAAACGCTCTAAAAATTGGGTATCAGTATGATCAACATTTAAGCCTAAAACATGAATATCAAAGTTATGCCAAGAGGTAGAAATCTCAACACCGGGTAAAATTTGCATGTCTCGTTTCTGTTGGGCTTGAAAATTTATAGCTTGGTTTATCCCATCAACAGTATCGTGATCGGTAATTGCCAAAACATTCACCTGCATAGTGTGAGCTCGCGTCACTAACTCTTCTGGTGAAAGGTGCCCATCAGAATAATGGGTATGGCTATGTAGATCGATTTTCATGTTGTAAGTTACTTTTTTTATATCAAAGAATCATTAGGGTGTTGACATAGAAGCCTTTTTGTTTTCTTCTATACCCGTCGAAAGATTATGATTATATTAACATTGATTCGACTTTGATTATCAGAAATAACGTTAAATATCGCAAAGAGAACTAAGATAAATGAAAAATATTCAAGCACAAATCATTTGGTGGTGGCACAACCTGAACTAACGGGCTGTGAGTGTTTGTATTTTTGCAAATAAATTTCTAAAAAAGCCCGTATAATATGCGGGCTTTTTACATCTGCTCGCCAAGAAAAATATCAATCGAGAATTAAAAAATGAGTTTAGCCCAATTAACAGAGCAGACAGGTAAAGTAGAAACCCTAGTCATTCAAGCAGATTATATTGCAGATCCTCTCCACGCTTATCAGTATTTATGTCAAGGTCAAACTAATAACCTGTTACTTGAATCAGCCGAAATTAACAGTAAAGACAACCTTAAAAGCCTACTTTTAGTAGATGCAGCGGTAAAACTTGAGTGTCATGGCTCCATAGTTACCTGTCGAGCATTAACAGATAACGGCCACGCTGTTCTACCTATGTTTGATGAGTATTGCCCTGAAGGTGTGAATCATCACTATGACCCAACAGCCGGCATAGTGACCCTAACCTTCCCCGAAGCTGACGCTGAATTAGATGAAGACAGCCGCCTCAAGGCCCCCGCTGTATTTGATGTACTTAGGCTCATCACCAACAAAATTACAGCTATTCGTAATCATCCTAATGCAGTATTTTTAGGGGGAGCTTTAGCCTATGATCTTTTAGCCAGTTTTGAAAAGTTACCCGATGTAAAAGATAGCGCCAATACTTGTCCAGATTTTGTATTTTACCTTGCCGAGAGTTTAGTAGTAATTGACCACCAAACTCAGCAAACAGATATCATTGGTAGCGTGTTTAGTGGAAAAAACATTGGTAATAACTTTTTTACTATCAGTCAAAGACTAGAACAAATTAAACATAAACTAAGTACTATTAAGCCCCTTGCAAGCGTCACCAAAACACCAATCGATAAATCAAGTTTACAAGTTAATAAATCAGACGAAGAATACAAGCAAGATGTAATACGTTTAAAAGAAGATATTTTAGCCGGTGACATTTTCCAAGTGGTTCCGTCTCGTACCTTTAGTTTACCCTGCCCTCATCCACATGACGCTTACCGAGAATTAAAAAAGCAGAATCCTAGTCCTTACATGTTCTTTTTACAGGATGATGACTTTAGTATTTTTGGTGCATCGCCTGAGTCAGCGTTGAAGTACACCAAGCAAACCAACCAAGTAGAAATTTATCCTATAGCAGGCACGCGCCCAAGGGGCAAACGTGCCGATGGAAGTATCGATTTAGATTTAGATTGCCGCTTGGAATTAAACCTACAAGAAGATCAAAAAGAGCGAGCCGAACATATTATGTTGGTGGACTTAGCCCGTAATGATGTGGCTAAGGTCTCAAAGCCTGGCACTCGGTACGTGACTGATTTACTTAAAGTTGACCGTTATTCACATGTCATGCATCTAGTTTCCCGAGTGGTTGGCCAATTACGGGACGATTTAGATGCCCTTAACGCTTATCAAGCTTGTATGAATATGGGTACCTTAGTGGGTGCGCCTAAAGTAAGTGCTGCAAGCTTAATACGAGAAGTCGAGCAAGAGCGCCGAGGTAGTTACGGCGGTGCTGTGGGATACTTAAATAACAATGGTGATATGGATACCTGTATTGTTATACGTTCCGCCTTTGTTAAAAATAACACTGCATATATTCAAGCAGGTGCAGGAGTGGTGTTTGATTCAGATCCCCAATCTGAAGCAGATGAAACCAGAGGCAAAGCACAAGCCGTTATTAGCGCTATTATCTCTAGCTCACAGACTCAAGGAGATGCGTAATGAATACAGCAACTTCACAAAAACCAATTTGCGTATTTTTATTAGATAACTTTGATTCATTTACCTACAACCTAGTGGATGAACTAAGAACCTTAGGCTTGGAATTGATCGTTTACCGTAACTCAGTGCCAGCACAACTTATCTTGCAAAAAATGCAACAAAAGGCTCTTGAAAAAGATCAACAGGGCAACACCAAACAAGTTATGTTAATGCTTTCTCCTGGGCCTGGTAATCCAGCCCAAGCCGGTTCAATGCTGACCTTACTTAATTTAGTAAAAGGTCAATTTCCAGTGCTAGGGATTTGCCTAGGGCATCAAGCAATTGTTGAAGCTTATGGCGGTAAAATTATTCGTGCCAATAAAGTTATGCACGGCAAGTCTTCTTTTATAGAACACTGCGGTGATAAAATGTTTGCAGATATGCCGCAACCATTGCCTGTAGCTCGTTATCATTCATTAATGGCCAGCGAAATGCCAGCAGAGCTTACCCTATTAGCAAATTATGAAGAGATCCCTATGGCAGTGGCGCACTTACAAGATAGAATGCTTGGGTTTCAGTTTCACCCTGAATCAATTCTGACCTCCCATGGCAGTCAACTACTTATGCAAAGTATACAATTTTTAACTCAAGAAAAGGCTTAAAACAGATGATCCACACTATTCTTGAACAACTATATAAAGGCCAAGATATAAAGCAAGATGACGTTACCCAAGTGTTTTCAGAGGTAGTCACAGGCCAAGTGGACGATATTGTTTTATCTTCTTTGCTTACCGCCCTAAAAATAAAGGGTGAACAACCTTGCGAAATCGCTGGTGCTGCTAATGCCTTAATCGCAAATGCTGGAGCTTTTCCTCGTCCAGATTATGACTTTGCCGACATAGTTGGCACAGGCGGTGATGGTCATAACACCATTAATATTTCGTCAGCCTCTGCAATTGTTGCTGCAAGTTGTGGCTTACCTGTAGCAAAGCATGGTAATCGTAGTGTATCGAGCAAATCTGGCTCTGCCGATTTATTCAAAGCCTTTAATGTAGAACTCACCATGTCAGCAGATACTGCACGCAAATGCCTTGATGAATCAAACTTGTGCTTTTTGTTTGCACCCAATTATCACTCTGGTATTCGTCATGCCATGCCTGTTCGCACCTCACTTAAAACTCGCACCTTATTTAACTTACTAGGGCCTTTAGTAAACCCAGCTAGGCCAAGCCATATAATAATTGGGGTTTACGCTCCGGAATTATTGAAGCCCTTTGCGCAAACCCTACAATTACTGGGTTACCAAAAAGCCCTTGTTGTCCATGGTAGCGGTTTAGATGAATTTGCTTTGCATGGCGATACTCAGGTGGTAGAAGTAAACGGAGTAGAATTATCTGAATATTCATTATCACCAGCAGATTTTGGTCTTGAAAACTACCCACTTGAAGCCATTAAAGGTGGAGACCCAGAAGAAAACAAAACCTTAATCGAAAACGTTTTAATCGGTAAAGGGCAGCCAGCACATCAAGCCGCCGTAGCTATGAATACCGGTGCGCTACTTAAACTTTGCGGTAAAGCAGACTCCTTTGCCCTAGGTGCACAAATGGCCATAACTGCCATGGAGCAAAAGTTACCATTGGCCACCATTAAACAATCTGCTGATATCAGCCAAAATTTGTAAGGGGATACTTAAGTAGATGGCAAACGTATTAGAAAAAATCGTTTTAGACAAACAACAAGAAATTGCACAACGTAAACTAGATTTACCTCTAGAAACCTTTATTGATGATTTAACCCCATCAGATAGAAGCTTTTATGATGCCCTAGCCCAGCCCAATGCTGGTTTTATATTAGAGTGTAAAAAAGCATCTCCTTCAAAGGGATTAATCCGCAAAGACTTTAATTTAGATGAAATTATCCAGGCTTACAGTCCTTATGCGGCCTGTATCTCAGTACTAACAGATGAGAAATATTTTCAAGGTAAGTTTAAGTACTTAGAATATGTCCGTGCTAACGTCACTCAACCTGTTATTAACAAAGATTTTTTCATTGAGCCCTATCAAATTTATTTAGCTCGTCATCATAATGCCGATGCAGTTTTATTGATGTTATCCGTGTTAAGCGATGAAGATTACACCAGCCTAGCAACCCTAGCTGAGCGTTACCAACTAGACGTGTTAACAGAGGTCAGTAACGAAGAGGAAGTACTAAGAGCCTGCCAACTAAAAGCCAAAATCATCGGTATTAATAACCGTGACTTACGAGATTTAAGTACAGATTTAGCAACCACAGAACGCTTAGTTCCACTTATCAAAGAACATGCAAAGCATGATCATGTGATCATTTCAGAGTCTGGAATTTACACTCATCAAGACGTATTGAGACTTGCTCCTATCGCTGATGGCTTTTTAGTGGGTAGCTCATTAATGGCAGAAGCCGATGTAAAGCTGGCTACTAAACAGTTGATTTATGGCAAAGTAAAAATTTGCGGTACCACCAGCTTGTCGGGTGCAAAAATGGTAAAAGACAGCCCAGCAAGCTATGCCGGTTTAATATTTGCTGAAAAATCTAAGCGCTACGTCACCTTAGAGCAGGCCAGACAAATCACTTACGCAGTGCCGTTTAATTACGTAGGTGTGTTTGTAGATGCACCAATAGAAAAAGTAGTGCGTTATTCCAAGGAATTTAACTTAGCAGCCGTGCAGTTACACGGTAAAGAAGACCAAAAGTATATTGATCAATTAGGCGTTCAATTAAATCCTAATTGCCAAATATGGCTAGCTAAAGGTGTAAAAGATAGCTTGCCAGACATGCATGAAAAAAGCGTCGACTATTTCTTGTTAGATTGTCAGGTTGGGGAGCAGTCTGGCGGCACTGGCGAAGCATTTAGTTGGCAATTGTTAGATGGGATCACCGACAAAACAAAATTAATCTTAGCCGGTGGCATCAATCCAAACAACATAAAACAAGCAGTCAAACACGGGCTTGCCATACTGGATGTAAACTCTGGTGTAGAAAGCGCCCCCGGTATTAAAGAGCAAAGCAAAATCAACCAAGCTTTTAGCGAACTAAGAGCATATTAAGCATATCTTGGCCCCGTTAGCTGTAAGCAAAGGTCTTAAGAATTACAAAATTTGAAGTGAGTAATAAATGAATCATTTAGACAGTAAATTTGGGGAATACGGTGGTATGTATGTGCCCGAGTTGCTTATTCCTGCATTGGACCAACTTGAACAAGCATTTATTGATGCGCAAAAAGATCCTGAATTTCAAGAAGAATTTATGGGATTATTAAAAGACTATGCAGGCCGCCCAACTGCTATGACGCTTACCCGTAACCTAGTCAGTAACCCTAAAGTAAAACTTTATCTTAAACGAGAAGACTTACTCCATGGTGGAGCCCACAAAACCAATCAGGTATTGGGCCAAGCCTTATTAACAAAGCGTATGGGGAAAACCGAAGTAATTGCTGAAACCGGGGCTGGGCAACACGGTGTAGCCACTGCTTTAGCCTGTGCCTTAATGGGCCTAAAAGCTCGAATTTACATGGGTGCGAAAGATGTTGAACGTCAAGCCCCTAATGTATTTAGAATGCGCTTAATGGGTGCTGAAGTTATTCCCGTCACTGCGGGTTCTGGCACATTAAAAGATGCTGTAAATGAAGCAATGCGAGATTGGTCAGCTAATTATGACAAAGCTCATTACCTATTAGGTACTGCTGCCGGTCCACACCCGTTCCCCACTATAGTCCGCGAATTTCACCGCATGATAGGTGAAGAAACCCGTGCGCAAATTTTAGAAAAAGAAGGTCGCCTACCTGATGCAGTAGTGGCATGCGTAGGGGGAGGCTCAAACGCTATTGGTATGTTTGCTGATTTTATAGACGAGCCAAGTGTAAAGTTAATTGGCGTAGAGCCTGCAGGTAAAGGTATACATACCAAAGAGCATGGTGCAGCCTTAGGCAAAGGTACAACCGGAATTTTACATGGTGCTTATAGCTATATTATGCAAGACGAAGACGGCCAAATTGAAGAGTCTTATTCAGTATCTGCGGGCTTAGATTACCCAGCAGTAGGTCCTCAGCACGCTTATTTGTCTGATATCGGCCGCTCTGAATATGTATCAGTAACCGACGATGAAGCCCTCAACGCCTTTCAAATTTTATCCCGTAAAGAAGGTATTATCCCAGCCCTTGAGTCTTCGCACGCCTTAGCCCATGGCTTAAACATGGCAGATGAAGCAGAAGACGACACCATAATAGTGGTCAACTTATCAGGAAGAGGCGACAAAGATTTAGCCCATGTTCACAGTATCTTGGGCGATGCTTTTACGGGAGGAGCAGATAATGACTAATACAATCGATCGCTACAGCAATGTGTTTAAAAAGTTAGACCAAGATAAGCAAGGTGCCTTTGTTCCTTTCGTAATGGTAGGTGATCCTGATGCAGATACCTCAGTCGATATTATTAACGCCTTAATCGAAGGTGGAGCAGATGCCTTAGAGCTAGGTTTCCCCTACTCAGATCCCATTGCAGATGGCCCAACCATTCAAAATGCTGCTATCCGTGCCTTGAGTCACAAAATCAAAACCACAGAATGTTTTGAGGTGATTAAAAAAGTGCGAGAAGCCAATAACGAGATCCCAATTGGTTTGCTTTTATACAGTAACCTAGTACTCAAGCGTGGCATCGAGAAGTTCTATCAAGATGCTGCTGATGCGGGTGTTGACTCCATTTTAATTGCCGATGTACCGCTAAGAGAAGCTGACCGTTTTATTGCCGTTGCAGAACAAACTGGTATTAAACAAATATTAATTGCACCGCCTAATGCCAGCGATGAAACCCTAGCTGAAATTGGTAAAAAATCACAAGGTTACACCTATTTACTAGGACGAGCTGGGGTGACAGGCGCTGAAACCGCAGTGAGTATTCCTGCCAGTGACCTCATCAATAAGCTAGCCCAGTACAAGGTTGCCCCCCCATTACTTGGGTTTGGTATTTCAACACCAGAGCAAGTAGCAGATGCCATAAAATCTGGCGCAGCAGGTGCAATTTCTGGCTCAGCAACGGTAAATATTATTGCAGAAAACTTAGGGCAACCTGAAGTGATGTTAGAAAAGCTCAAAACCTTTGTTTCAAATATGAAAGCAGCAACAAATAAATAATCAATCTCGCCCTTAAGGATATAAAACCTTCAAGGGCATACACTAAGGAAATATTATGTGGTACGTCATATATTCTGAAGATGTAGAAAACAGTCTACCTCTACGTAAAAAAACACGAGCTGCCCACCTAGAGCGTATTCAAGTATTAGCGGACCAGGGAAGAGTTCTTGTGGCTGGTCCATGTCCAGCAATAGATAGCGAAGATCCCGGCGAAGCTGGTTTTACAGGCTCTGTAGTTATAGTCGACTTCCCAAGTTTAGAAGAAGCTAAAGCATGGGCTGACACTGACCCTTATGCCCTAGCTGGTGTCTATGAAAAAGTCGTAGTTAAGCCTTATAAAGTAGTTTTACCCTAAGGAAATCAGATCTCACTTGAAAGATACAGTAGCCATGGCTAACAACAATTGCGCCTCTAATACATTTTTATGGTTAGAGTTAGCCTGGTTATTTGTTTGTTTACCAGCCTCATTATTATTACCAATATCCCCTTGGTTAAAACTAAGCTTAGTACTCAGTGGCATTTTTTATTGTATTTATCAAAGTAAAAATATGGGGTTATTAAAAGGGCAACATTTGTTGCACTTTGAGCATTACTCAGGCTCCTTGATGATTTGGTTACGTTTTTTAATATTCGTCATCGTTTCATTGATTTTAGTCACGATAACTATGCCTGAGTCTTTATTTTCTGTGGTAATAGGAAATCCTTTACTATGGCTTGGGATCTGTATTTTTTACGCTGTATTTTCTGTTTACCCACAAGAGTTTTTATACCGAGTATTCTTTTTCAAGCGTTATAACGGCTTAGTAGCAAATAACCGAATATTCATCACATTAAATGCAATACTATTTTGCATGGCTCACTTAGTTTTCTTAAACAGCTTGGTCTTTTTACTAACATTTATTGGCGGAGTATTATTCGCATTAACCTATCAAAAAAGCCGCTCTTTGCTATTAACCAGCTTAGAACATTCAGCTTACGGCTTATGGTTGTTTACTTTAGGTTTAGGTGAAATGCTCGCCTTTCCAGGAGCCTAACTATGTATATTCCCAACCTAGAGCATCTATCCGCTGCTATTGACCTAAATGCCATGCGGGCACAAGGGGCAGGAGGTCAGAATGTAAATAAGGTGTCTAGTGCCATTCATCTAAGGTTTGATATCAAACAGGCCCCAATTCCAGAATACGTAAAACAAAAACTTTTATCTGGTAATGATAAACGTATTACTCAAGATGGCATATTGATAGTCAAAGCTCAAAACCATCGCACTCAGGAAATGAATAAACAAGATGCCCTAGATAGACTTTCAGAAATACTAATTGAAGCAGGAAAACTACAAAAAGCTCGCAGGCCCACCAAGCCCACCAAAAGCTCTCAAAGAAAACGCGTCGACAGCAAAGTGAAATCAGGTAAAACCAAAGCCTTACGACGTAAAGTTGATTACTAATTTACTAAAGACCAAAAAATATAAAGTTAAGAAAGACCTTTAACTTACTTCTATAAATGTCAGCTATTTTTACACTTCAATATCAAATCCAACTAGTGTTTCAATAAAAGCTATAAGAAACAAAAATTTACCAATTGGGTATAATTATTGCTTATGGTTTCCCATAACAATGTCATGGATTTTCCTAGGGATATTTTAATGAAGCGTAATATTTTACTCGCCACTTTGACGTTAATGGGTCTACTTTCCAGTCAAGTACACGCAACTAACATTAATGTAGGGACTTACAACCTTATATTAAAAGACGACCTAAGTACCTCAAGTGATATTGAAGGCCGACTATTAGTAGGTGGAAACATCAATATGAGCGGTAAATCTCTAGATGTGGGTAGTCATTTAGCCACAGACTCTTCGGTAGATGCTGTTGTAGTTGTTGGTGATATAACGGCCAATGATGTAAAAGCTCAAACAGGTAACATAGTTTATGGAGGCTCTGCAGGCTCAACTAACCTAATTACTAATAGCGCTACAGGTATTGTCGAACAAAAAGATCAAGCTGTACTTCAAGCAGAGTTTGATAATATTTGGAATTCAGTAGAAGCTGATAGCGCTTATTTTGCAAGTCTAGAAGCAAATGCAAATTTTGATTCATCAGGTATGAACCAAAAATATCTAGAAGCAAGTTCAGCAACTGAGTTAACAGTTTACAATGTTAGTACTGATGAGATTTTATCAGGAGATGTTTACTTTAGTGAATCCCCTAGCGTACCTGTAGTTATAAATGTTGATATAACAGGATTAACAGAATTGACCCTGAACTCAAAGGCACAATTTACCAACGAAACAGACAGAACTATGGTGCTTTGGAATTTCTTCAGCACAGATCAAACAGTAACTGATATTAGTTTCAATGGCGACGGCTGGCGTGGTTCGGTATTAGCTCCTTACGCTAATATTAGTAGCTCAACTGGTGCTCTTGAAGGTGGCGTTGCGGCACTTTCTTATTCAGGCTCAGTTGAATTACACAACGACTTATATAGTTATACTCCTCCAACATCTACAACTACACCGGCTACTGAGGTACCAGCACCTGCTGGCTTAGCACTTATGGGATTAGGGTTACTATTTATTACCCGTCGTAAGTTAAAAAAGTGATGTTTGATTTCAGTTAGATTTACATAACTGATATGATGAAAAAGACGGATTTATCCGTCTTTTTTATTTTCTAAGGTCAAATAAATGCACATCACAAAAAGAAAATTCCTGTCTCCAACTTGGCAACGAACAATATTTTTATTTATCTGCTTGTTCACATCTTCATTAGTATTTTCTGACTCTCAATTGCATTATGAAAGTGCACTTTCGGCCTATAAAGCTGAACGATTTGATGAGTCTATGATCCATCTGAAAAATGCCCTGCACGAAAGTCCCAACAATCTACCCTCTAAAGTATTAATGGGTCAGCTATTGACTAAACAGGGGCAATATAAAACCGCAGAGATAGAGTTTTCAGAGGCAATACGTCAAGGTGCTGACGTTAGTTTGTTTTCAACCTCTTGGGGGTTAGCTTTAATAAAACTCAAAGAATTTGAAAAAGTTATCGAATACACAGGTTTTAAGTCATTTCCAAGCATACAACTAAAAGACTGGCTAAGGTTGAGAGCTGATGCATGTATGCAAGCAAAAAACTACGAGTGTGCCACAGAAAGTTATGCTTACTTAGGGCGTATTTCTAAAGATAGAGCTGAAGAATTAAACGGCTTAGCTAATGTCGCTCTGACTTTAAAAAATTACCCAGAAGCTTTGAGTTTTTTAACTCAAGCAGGTGAAATAGATCCAAAAAACTCAGTAACCTGGCAGTTAAAAGGCTTAGTAGCAAGACAACAGAATGATCTTACAAATGCCCTTACTTATTTGGAAAAAGCTTTTCAACTAAACCCAGATGATCCCTATATTTTAAGACATCTAGCAGATGTTTACTTAGCATCGAGTAATCAAGAGGCTGCCAAAAAAACAGTTAATACTATACTCACAGCCTCTCCAAATGATCCATTTGCTATTTTAGTGAACAGTTGGTTACAACAAGGTACATCTTTGGCCCCTGATGCTGAAGAAAAGTTTAACGAGTTGGCAGCGAAAATCAAAAACTACCCCAGCCAATTAGTCGAGCAAGACCAACCTCTACTATTTTTGCGGGCCTTAATTCAATTTAGAGAAAAAAATTACGATTTTGCAATCCGAGACTTTACAGCCCTAAGAAGATTTGATCGAAGTGATTTATCCCCCATCATCTATTTAGCTAAAAGTTACATCGCCCTAAACAAAGAAAAAAAAGCGATGGCACTACTTGAAGAAAACCAAGCTATGCTAGAGGCTCTTCCAGATACCTTAATTATGCTAGGTGACTTATACATAAATAATGACAAAAACTTTAAAGCATTATCACTAATAGAAACCCTAAAAGAGAAATACGCAGATAACATTCAGGTACAACTCCTAGAAACTAAATTGCTTATTGCTCGAGGAAAAACTCAAGAAGGTCTAGAGAGTCTAGATAACCTAACTGCCCAAGCGCCAGACAATCAAGCTATTTTACTGGTTCATAGTATCTTAAACTTACAAGCAAACCGCTTTGCCAAAGCTAATGCTAGCATCAGCCAGCTATTATCATTTAAGCCAAATGATCCTGTTTCTTTAAATATCAAAGGTGCAATTTTAATCAAGTTAAACCAAGTAACTGAAGCGCAGAGTTACTTGAATAAAGCCCTTACTATTAACCCCAACTTTACGTCAGCAAACTACAATCTTGCAACTACTTGGTATTTGCTTGGCGACCTCACTAAAGCAGAACAACTCGTTGCGAATATATTAGCTAAATCCCCTAACTACCCTGCCGCCCTGTTGTTACTGGCTAAAATGCAACTGAAACAAAATGATGCAGACCAAGCTTTACAAAATTATCGCAAAGTACTGCTGAGTGACAAAAATAATGTAGCTGCACTAGAAGGCTTAACCACTATTTATGTATCCAGAAAGGAATATAAAAGTGCACTACTACAATTAAATCGATTAACTAGTAGAGACCAAGAAAACCCTAAATATGTCATTCAAAAAGCACAAATTTATATCGCTCAAAACGATACCCTAAGCAGCAAAAGGACCCTGCAAGAATTGCAAAGACTTGCTAGTAATAACGCAGCCCTAATGATTGCCCTACACAAGTTACAAATGTTAGTAGGCGATGTAGAAGCTGCAACGCATTCTCTTGTTAGCGCTCAAAAATTACAACCAGACAGCCTAAAGCTAGCGCTGCAATTATCGGAGTTTTTACTCAATGAACATAAGACAGATGCGGCTGAAAGCCAGCTAAATCAGCTTAGCAGCAAATATCCTCAACAAGCTGAAGTGTCTTTTTTACTAGGTAGGTTAGCTGAGCAACAAGGCAAGCTAACCAAAGCGAATCAACTTTACCTTACAACCTTAGATTTAGATGATAGCTATGAGTTGGCACTAGCCAAGCTTTACGCATTAACGACGAAAGGCATAGCTTCTGCCCCCTTTAAAGATAAACTAGACCAGATAGTTGCTAATAACCCAGAGCGCTTTTTCCCTCGTAACCTACTCGCACAATACCTTTTTTACCAAAAAAATTACGAACAAGCGGCACAGGAATATGAGCAACTACTACAACATGCAGAATTAAATGAGCCTCAAGGAATTCTAAATCGATTAGCTTATATATACATGACCTCGGATTTGGATAAAAGTCTTGAGTATGCATTACAATCCTATGCTCTGGACGATAAAAACCCTAAAACACTAACCATATACGGATGGCTACTGACTCAAAAAAGCCAGCCTAAAGAAGGGCTAGAGTTGCTAAGAAGAGCTTACTCTCGAGATCAGCAAAACCCAGCATTACATTACTACATAGCAGTAAGTTTAAATATGCTAGGTTTGGTGAATGAAGCTAAGTCAGAATTAGCAGCGCTTTTTGATAAAAATCAAAACTTTGAAGAAAAAGCCGCAGCAGAAGCTCTGTACGCAAAATTGATTAAGCAATAACTCTGGTTCAAAATCAGTTCAGCTAAAATTCAGGCACAGAATATTAGTATGGTAATCACTTTCAAAACGGAGTGATAACATGAAAATTTTATTAAGCACCACACTATTATTATTGGCTCTTTCACCTTTAGCTAATGCCAAGAACCACCAAGCGGTTAAGGTAGTTAAAACCTCACCAGCTCACAAATACCAGGTTGTAAAGCAACCTAAATATGTGAAAACAAAAACAGTTATTGTTTCTAAAACCAAGCCTAAAACAGGGGTTATAATTGGCGGCCTAGTAGGAGGTATAATTGGGCATAATGCTAGTTCTGATTCTAATAAAGTACTAGGCACTGTTACTGGAGTCATCATTGGCAGTACTATAGGTAATCAAGTTGATTACCTAACAAATTCACATAATACTAATGTGTATAAAAAAAGAGCTCACAATAGGTACCGTCATTAATGAGCTTTGTAACTTATTGACAGCCTACAGATACCCTAAATTATCGTTTACATTTAATCATGAATTGACCAGAGCAATAGCTTTTACCTTGATTCATGATTAAGGTAAACTGACTTTATAAATATTTTGAGAGTAACATTTTGAAGTTAAAAACCAACTCTATATTACTAGCCGGTTGCTTTATCCTCTTGGTGTTAAGTGGCACACCTGCCCTTGCAGATGACGATAAAAACTCGGCAAAAAGTAAATCTGAGGCTGCTCAAAAAGCTCAGAAGCGAGTTAGTGGACGTGTCCTTAAAGTCGATCAAAATAAAAATAAGTATCGCGTTAAAGTACTACAAAAATCAGGCAGAGTTGTGTCAGTGGATATCAATAAAAAGTCCACAAAATCCAGTAATAAGAAAGTAAATAATTAGGGATCTGTAAGCCAACCATGCGTATTTTAATTGTTGAAGATGATAGCCGCTTGCTTACACAACTAGATGTGTTGCTCCAAAATAATGGTTACAGTGTTGACTTAGCTGATGACGGAGCGAAAGCTTTGTTTCTGCTGCAAGAGCACTCCTATGATTTAGCCATTATCGATATTGGCTTACCGGTTGTTGATGGGTTTGAAGTAATTCAAAAAGCCCGCAAGAATGACGTTTCCTGTCCAATTTTAATCTTAACTGCTAGAGATAGATGGCAAGAGAAAGTAGAAGGACTAGATGCCGGAGCGGATGATTACTTAACTAAACCTTTTCATGATGAAGAGCTACTGGCGCGAATTAATGCATTAATTCGCCGCGCCGCGGGTAAAGCCCACCCCGTTATTGAAAAAGGACCTATTAGCCTTGATACCTTAAGTGAAGAAGTCACGGTAAATGGTGAGTATGTAGAACTTACCGCATACGAATTTAAAGTGCTTGAATATCTATTATTAAACCCACAGAAAATCATCTCAAAAACAGAACTAACTGAGCATATCTATGACCAAGACTTTGATCTAGATAGCAATGTGATTGAAGTTTTTGTAGGCAGGTTACGTAAAAAAATAGACCCAAAAGGCGAGCTCAATCCAATAGATACCCTTCGTGGCAGAGGGTATAGGATTAGCCGTGATCTATAACCCCACCTTTTATTGATGCGTAACCTTTCTTTACGATTAAGAAGTTTTGCTGCTGCAGTTCTAGCATTACTGATTTTCATCCCTTTAACCGCTGTCACCCTCGAAAAAGCTTTTAACAGTAGCCTAAGTCAGTCTATGTTAGAGCAACTTCGAGTACAAAGCTTAACGTTAATTTCTGAATTTGAATTAGACGAAAGCAGCAGTTATGCGCTGATGCCAGAGCAACTATATAACGATGAGTTTAATATGCCTGGTTCGGGTTTGTACGCATTTATCCAGTCTAACAATGCAACACTTTGGCAATCCTTATCGACTTTAAATTGGCAATTAGAACCTAGTTTTTCAGCCCCTAAAATTGGCGCAGAAGCTTTCATTGAAGACTTCTCCATGCAAAACAGCTACTTCTTGTATGCATATACCGCTGAATTTGAAACATCTTTAGGTTACCAACCTATAAGCTTTTATATTCTCAGAGATAAACAAACCTTTAATACAGAAAAACAAAAGTTTGCGACAACCTTATGGAATTGGCTTGGGTTAATCGCGCTTCTGCTACTCATACTGTTATTGGTGAGCCTTAATGCAGCATTACTCCCTATCAGCCGACTAAACAAGCAAATACGCCAAGCAGAGAGCGGACAATTAAAGCGCATAGACCAGAATTATCCCCCAGAGCTAGAAAAGCTAAAAAGTAGCATTAACAATCTATTAGATACCGAGCAACAGCAACGTAGTCGCTACAAAAACAGCCTAAGTGATTTAGCCCATAGCCTTAAAACACCACTGGCCGTGCTATCAGGTACAGAAGGCCTCCCCCACCAAGCGAAAGAACCAATCAACCAAATTAACCTGCAAATACAAAGGCAGTTAAAAAGAGCAGTTGCAGGCACCACCAGTTCCTTTGAGCAAGCTACCCCTATAAAGCCAGTTGTTGAAAAACTGCTCAACGCTATGGCCAAAGTTTATGCTGATAAGCAATTATCATTTAGTACAAGCATCGACCCTCAAGATATTGGCTTTCATGGGGACGTAACCGATCTGATGGAGATACTTGGAAACGTACTAGATAACGGCTGTAAAGCAGCCACAAGTCAAGTGAAGCTAACCGCCATAGCAAGCCAAAAAGGTTTAACGTTAAGCGTTGAAGATGATGGACCTGGTATCCCTGCAGACAAACGAGAACACCTATTACAAAGAGGTACGCGTTTAGACAGTTACAAAGAGGGTCAAGGAATAGGTATGGCAGTAGTAGCCGACTTAGTCGCAGCCTATCAGGGTAGCCTTGAAATAAATAAGGGCGAGTTGGGCGGCGCAAAACTTATATTTACCTTCCCATTAAAGAGTGAAAACCACTAATTATTGGTTAATTTTTCATATCTATGAGTTGCTACAAAACCCAAACTATTGATTTCAATTAAGTTTTAGTCTGGCATGGTATCTGCTTTTTAATTACATATCTAAACAAACATCAATAAGGAAAAAGCATGGCTGTAAAATTAGAAGATAGACCTATCGAACAGGTAAGAGAAGAGGTCATTGATAAGCTTATTTTTAACTACAGTCATGGCGTGATTTCCAATGAAGCCTTTGAAAGAAGGTTAGATGCGGCAATGGCAAGTAAAAATCATCAAGAATTAGTTGATTTGGTTGCAGATTTGCAGCACAACACTAGCGAAGAGTTTACCTCTCAAAAAGAGCAAAGATTCAACATTAATTATTCTGCCGAGAACAGTGTTGAAACAGAAAGCATTGTCAATATTTTTGGGGGCTCTAACCGCAGTGGACAATGGTCAGTACCTAAAGAGATAAGAATTTTAACCCTATTTGGAGGGGCTGACATCGACTTTACCGATGCAATATTTTCAAGCCCAGATGTCACTGTAAAAGTACTATGTATATTTGGTGGTGATAATATCTACATACCAGAGAACATAAACGTCATCTCAAAAGCCTTCTGTATTTTTGGCGGAGTAGATAATAAAGCGCCATCAATAGCCTCTCGCCAAGCCCCAACCTTAACCATAGAAGGCTTAGTTTTATTTGGCGGATTAGACATAAAAATAAAACGTACAATAAAAGAAAAGTTTGTGGCCTTTGCTAATCAAATGAAAACTCTTTTCAATAACAAAGTCTGAACTAGGCAGAATTTTTAAATATGTCCTATTAGCCCTTTTTAAATTAATTAAAAAGGGCAATGTAAGATTTATTCGTTAGCCTGCTTCACATCTTCACTTGCTAGTAATAATGCAAACCAGTGTGTATCAGGGTTCGACTCTAAGGCTATCTTGACTATCATAGTCAACGGAACCGACAACAACATACCAACAGTACCCAGTAACCATCCCCAAAAAATTAACGATAGAAACACCACCAAGGTAGACAAACCAAGTCCACGGCCCATGTACTTTGGCTCTACCACATTTCCCATCACCATATTTGAAACCACAAACCCTAATGCAGTTAACCCAGCGGTCGTTGGACCTAACTGCACAAAAGCCAGTAACACAGCGGGAATAGCCGCAATAATGGAGCCAATATTGGGTACATAATTTAATAAAAACGCAAGTACAGACCAAAGTAAAAAATGATCAACACCTAATACATACAACCAAACACCAATTATCAAACCTGTACCTAAACTCACTAGAGTTTTAATGACTAGGTAGTTTTTGACTGACGTTAAAAACTTATCAATTTGCTGCATTTTCATATCGGGATCTGACAAAGCAATATGTATTTTTTTAGGAAATGACTCTGCTTCAAACAGCATAAACACCACAATTAACAATATCAGTAAAAAATTCGTTAGCACGCCCCCTAGGCTCGACAATAGGTTAGTGGCCATATTCATAGCTGCGCCTGGGTCAAGATAAGAAATAAGGGTATCTTTATTAATTGAAATGTTAACTTTATCTAGCTGCCCTATTACCCAACCAAACTCCTGTACCAACTGCTCCCGATATTTTGGAACGTTCTGACTAAACTCATTCATAGACTGCCCTACTAGACCAGCCAAAACTAATCCAAAAATAACAATCAAGAGTATGACTATAATGACTGCCAGTGCTCTAGGTAATTTATATTGGTTTGCCCATGTAATAATGGGGCTGCAAGCCATCGCAATAAAAATAGACAATAAAAAAGGTACGACAATGGCACTAGCTGCTTTTACGCCCGCTAAAATAACCACAATACTTGCCAGTACTATTAAAATTTTAACGGGTCTTTGGTGATTGATTTGCATAAAATGATTCTTGATAAATACCTTGAGAGCAAACTAGCAGATCTATGTGGTATTTTGTAGCAAAGTAATAAAAGAAATAACTTAACCTTTGGAATACTATGAAGTTAAATCCAGCAACAATAAGAATTAAGAACTTAAGATTACGTACCTACATAGGCATTAACGATGATGAAATAGCCAATATGCAAGATGTAGTCATCAACATTAAAATTAATTACCACGCTGACCAGGCAACAGATTCAGATAAAATGGACGATGCCCTCAATTACAAAATAGTCACAAAGCGCATTATCAACCTAGTAGAAAACAACCGTTTTTCACTTCTTGAGAAATTGACAGCTGATGTTCTAGCTATTGCAGCAGAACATGCTTGGGTCACCTATGCAGAGGTAGAAGTTGATAAACCCCACGCCTTACGTTTTTCTGATTCAGTGTCTCTTTGCTTATCATGCAATAAAAACTAAGGCTCCAAACATACATTTGAGGTAGTAATGAAGATATTAATTACAGGCGGTACTGGATTAATTGGCTCCAACCTAGTGCCAATTTTATCCCCAAATGAAATCACTGTACTTACACGAAATGTGGCCATGGCTGAACAAGTACTTGGTCATAAAATCCAATTTCTATCTAGTTTAGAGCACCTAAAAAACCTCGATGAATTTGATGTAGTAATAAACCTAGCCGGTGAGCCCATAGTTGCTAAAAAATGGACGCCTAAGCAAAAGCAGGTTATAGAACAAAGTCGTTGGAGCATTACTGAAAGGCTCGTCAGTCTAATAAAAAATAGTAACCAGCCACCAAAGTTATTCATTAGTGGCTCAGCTATTGGCTATTACGGAAAACAAAACGATAAGATTATTGATGAAGATTTCAGCCAGCCTAATGACGAATTTAGTCATCGCCTATGCGCTCGCTGGGAGTCTCTGGCTTTGGAAGCTAGCTCAGATGAAACCAGGGTATGTATTATTCGAACAGGTATAGTCTTGAGCATTAGAGGAGGAGCCCTGACAAAAATGTTACTGCCTTTCAAATTAGGGCTAGGAGGGCCGATAGGTGACGGCAATCAATATATGTCGTGGATCCACCTAGAAGACATGTTACAGGGTATTGCGCACCTCATAAAACACGAAAGCTGCCAAGGAATTTATAACTTTACCGCTCCAACCCCTGTGACCAATCTAGAATTTAGCCGCACCCTCGCAAAGTCTTTACATCGGCCTTGTGTGTTTAAAGTGCCTGCCTTTGTTTTAAGAGGGTTAATGGGAGAAATGGCAGACCTTGTGATCTATGGGCAAAGGGTAAATCCTACTCGCCTACTAGAAAGTGGATATCAATTTGCCTACCCCGAATTAACGACAGCTTTTGAATGCTTAAAGTAGCTATTTTAAGCAGAGCTTAAAAAGCTCTGCTTAATTAAATATTAATTTACACCATTTTACGCAGTAAGTGGCTGGTGTTTAACGACAGTAAACGCCAACACCCTAGAGCACCTAGACATCCTACAACCAAAGCTCCAGCAAGAGGTGCTATGGCCCAATATTCTATGTGTAAACCAGCAGGCATTTGAAACACTTGAGTTTGCAGTAAATACAAACTGAATTCATTTGATGCCGCCGCCATTACACCCGCCACCAAGCCAATAATCACAAACTCATAAATTACACTCAAACGAATTAGCCACCCTTTAGCGCCTAAGGTTCGTAAAATCGCTAACTCCTCTTGACGCTCATCCATACTTGCCTGAACTTGAGCAATAAGTACTAAGGCCCCTGCTGCAAGCACTAGAACTAAAATAAACTCAACAGCCACAGATACCTGATCAACAATATTACGCAATTGGTTAATTCTGGCATCTACATCAATCAAGGTTACGTTAGCAAAAGGTTTCATTAAGGCAGTAATATCTGATTTACGGTCACTAGGTAAGTTAAAACTAGAGATATAAGTAGGAATATAATTTTGAAGTGCTCTAGGCTCAATGACAAAGAAAAAGTTTGGTTGCATAGACTGCCAGTTCACATCTCGAACACTGGTTACTTTAACATTGACTATTTCACTACCAATATTAAAGGTAAGCATATCCCCTAACTCAAGACGCAAACGCTCTGCTATACCTTGCTCAATCGAAACCTCATAGGGGCGCTCCTGTTCGCTTAACTGCAAACCTTCTTCAAACCAGCGTCCTTCTACTATTTTTGAGCCTGTTTGTAATTCATTACTCCAGGTTAGATTCGCCTCTCTACCTAACCCATTGCGACCGCTGTCTCTTTCATCAGGATCTTCTTTAGAAATAGCGGTACGCACTTTTTCGTCATTTACAGCTACAAAGCGCCCTCTAACCACAGGGTAAAATTTCTCTATATTGACATTTCCTTCCAAAAAGTGAGCTTGCAAATTTGGTTGCTGACTATGACTGATATTAACTAGGAAGTAATTTGGCGTCCCTTCGGGAAGCTGATCTTGCCATTGTTGCACCATATCATTACGCATCACTAGTACCACTAGCAGCAACATAATGGTCACAGCAAAACTTATTAACTGCACACTATTGTCCATAGCCCGGCGACTTATTCTAGCCCAAGCTAATTGCCAAGGTCCCATTTTCCCTTGAGCAAACTTACGACCAGCTCTGATTAAACCAAAGGTAACTATCATCAAACTAGTGACCAGAGCTATGCCTGATACAAACAAAATGGCACTAATTTTTAAATTTTGGCTATAGGCCCACATCAATAAGAAAATCGCACCGCCAGAGGCCACAAATTGCAGCAGTCTTGAGCTTAAACTTGCTCCTAAATCTCTGCGTAAAACCCTAAGTGGTGATACTGAAAATAACTTCATTAAGGGATACAGAGAAAACAAGATGGCACAAACTGAACCGGTGAATATAGCAATAATCAGAGGCTTCCAATGCCAAGCATCAATCGACACATCGACTCTATCGGCAACAGCCATGACGACAACTTGCTGAATTGCATACCCTATTGCCGTACCAATTAAAATCCCCAACCCTGCGATAAACACAATTTGCAGCAGATAGATTTTTTGCACCATTGACTTAGGGGCGCCTAAGGTTTTCATAATAGCCACGGGGTCGTAATGTCTTTGGCTATAACGCTGTGCAGCCACTGCAATGGACACCGCAGCAAGCACTATGGCAAGTAAACTAGCTAACAGAAAATATTGCCCAGCTCTACCCACAGAGCGCCCAATTGCTGACTCGTCATCTTCAATCGAATCCCAGTCGTGAATTTCTCTGTCTAATTGTGGCTCTAACCAATCGTAATAGCGCTCTAGGTCATCTCTATCCCCAGTAAAAAAATAACTGTATTCAATGCGGCTTCCTGGTCCTTCTACATTTGTTGCTGCAAGGTCAGCTTTACCAATTAAAACTTTCGGGTCACCACCAAACACGCTAAAGCCAGCGTCAGGCACTTCAGTTAATACCTTAGTCACTGCAAAGTTTTCATCGCCAACTTCAATGGTATCGCCTATAGCAACTCCCAAAGTTTGAAACAGTTGGGACTCAATCCAAGCTTCGCCCTTTTTTGGCAAACCGTCGGTAGGCTCACCATTTTCGAAAGGTTTATCAGCTGTTTTAACTGTACCTTTTAGTGGATATCCTTGGTCAGCAGCACGTAAAGACACCAAATCCATGTTTTCATTAGCGAATACCATAGATCTAGCATAAGTTTGATGAGCCGTATTGAGCCCCATTTCCTGTGCTTTTTCAATCCAAGCTAAATCAATTGGTTTATCAGATTCAAGTACCCTATCTGCTGCAATAAACTCAGCACTTTTTTCAGTTAAAGCCGACTCTAAACGCTCACTGAATAATGAAAGAGATAACACAGATGCGACTGATAAAATAATAGCCAGCAATATAATCGTTAATTCACCACGCTTGGTTTCATGACGAAATAAACGCCAGGCTAAGCTAAACGCTTGCTTATTCATCTACCCTACCTTTTCCGAACTTGCCTGAGAAAATACTTCAGTTAACTCCCCTGCCTGCATGTGGAGCTGACGCTGACATTGATCTGCTAATCCCTGATCATGGGTCACTAATACAAGGGTTGTATTGGAATTTTGGTTAAGTTCAAACAAAAGCTTTTCTATTTTTTCACTGTTAGCGGCGTCTAAATTTCCAGTTGGCTCATCAGCAAATAAAATTTTAGGCTCGCTAATAAAAGCTCTAGCAATCGCCACACGTTGTTGCTCACCACCCGACAACTGATTAGGGTAATGGGTAGCTCTGTGCTGCAGGCCTACCTGCTCTAGAATTTTTTCAGCTCTTTGCCTTGCGTCTGAATGGCCTGCGATTTCAGCAGGTAACATAATATTCTCGATGGCAGTTAAACTCTGAACCAGCATAAAACTTTGAAAAATAAACCCAACTTTAGCCCCTCTTAATTGGGCTCGCTGCTCTTCGTCCATCACTTCCATAGCTTCGCCATCAAGTGAGATTTCCCCCTCGCTTACTTCATCTAACCCAGCGAGTAAGCTAAGCAGAGTAGACTTACCGGAGCCGGACGCACCAATAATAGCAACCGACTCACCGGCCTTGACTTCGAAACTAATAGGCTTGAGGATCTGTAAATCACCTTGAGACGTATTAACTGTTTTACTGATTTTATTTGTCTTAATCATTACTTTAGGAGTCATAGTGGTTTTTCTTAATACCAAATCGTTGCGAAATAAAATTTATAAAATACTAATTCTTATACCTTTGCTACTGATTTCGGATCAGCTACTAGCAAAAGAAGCTAAGTTACTTATTCTTGGAGATAGCCTAAGCGCAGCTTATGGCCTAAAGCAAGAAGAAGGATGGGTTAGTTTGTTACAAGATGCGTGGCAAGACAAACCTATCACCATTGTTAATGCTGCAATAAGTGGTGAAACCACAGATGGTGGCTTAGCAAGACTACCTCGCCTACTGACGTCACATCAGCCAACACATGTATTTATTGAATTGGGTGGAAATGATGGATTACAAGGGCACCCTATTCCAAAAATGCGAGATAATTTACAAGAGATTATCGATTTGAGCCTAGCGAGTGGTAGTAAAGTATTCTTGCAACAAATGCAGATACCTACCAACTATGGTAGGCGCTACACTGATATGTTCATTAATAGTTACGTGAGCTTAGCTGAGAAAAACAATATTCCGCTTCTGCCATTTTTCCTAGAGGACATAGCACTTAACGATAACCTAATGCAAAGAGATGGTATTCATCCAACGGCTGAAGCACAGGTGTTGATTGCAAAAGGTATGCAACAAACACTTGAGGTATTAATCTTCCCCTAGCAGAATCGTAAGTAAGCCACTACACTAGTATGTATACGATAATATTTAATTAGAGGAGCAAATAATGGATGTAGGATCAGCTGGAGCGGGCTCAATATCTCAAAATATTCCCACACAAACAGGCTCTCAGCAGCAAGTTGTTAGGGCTGAACAGCAAGAAACCGCTGACATCAATGCAGTGCAAGCCACAGAAAGTGCACCACCTCAAAGTAACGAACGTGTGGGTAGCATTATAAATACCACAGCCTAATCCCAAAAGACGAGTCGACTGACTCGTTTTTTATTGCGTCTTGATAAAGTTTTCTAGTGCAATACCTAAGTAGCTAGTTCTAAAAAACTTAAAAATACTGATATAACAAAACGCTTTATCCCTGATCCACACTACTCTTTAATGTGTTTTAAAATATCTTCAGAGTGTTGCAGTGCTCTAATTTTCGTAAATAAAGTGTCAGCTTGAGTATATTGGCGTTTTAGATATCCTAACCACTGCTTTACGCGGTTAGGATAATATTTACCTTTATCACCATATAATTCGTAACCTGAGTATTGGATCAACAAGTTACGAACCTGCTCCCAAGGCATCTCTTGATGCTTATTTTTAATCACTTGGGCCAAGTTGGGCATAGCTAAAGCTCCGCGGCCTAACATAATATTTTCACAATCAGATTGCTGCTGACAGGCCACTGCATCCTGGCCGTTCCAAATCTCGCCATTTGCAATTAGAGGAATATCAACTTGTTGCTTTATCTTTGCAATCCAATCCCAATACGCTGGGGGCTTATAGCCATCGACCTTGGTACGAGCATGCACTACTAAGGAATCTGCACCTGCACTGGCAATAGCCTGAGCATTTTCAATGGCCAGCGAACTGTCTTCAAAACCTAAGCGCATTTTAGCAGAAACTACATGCTCAGCAGGAACTGCATTACGCACAGCAGACACTATTTGATAGAGGGTTTCTGGCTCTTTCAAAAGTACAGCGCCGCCTTTACTTTTATTCACGGTTTTTGCGGGACAGCCAAAATTAAGATCTACCCCATGGGAGCCTAGCTCAACGGCCCTAACTGCATTTTCAGCTAACCACTGTGGATGTTGCCCTAATAACTGGACTTTAACAGGCACTCCACTTGGTGTGAAACCTCCATGTTTCAACTCAGGACTTAGGCGATAAAACACCTTTTTAGGTAAGAGTAACTCAACCACTCGTACGAACTCAGTGACACATAAATCAAAGCCTCCCACTTGGGTCAGCATGTCACGCATAAGGTGATCAACCACCCCTTCCATCGGGGCCAAAGTAATTTGCATTTAATAAAGCACTATAGGTTATAGGTAAGAAACGCGCGCATTGTAATAGTAATTAGTTTTCAGCACTAGGGCCGTTTACTATTCATAATAAGGGTAAGGTTAGAATTTTAAGGGGTTAAGTGCTTTCTTTTTTCACACAAGTGCAAAATATCTGTCTTTTGTTGGTTACTTGCCTGGCCCCAAATAAGTATTTCATCTATTAGCCTAAAACACCCAACACACATATCTTGCTTATCTAGACAGCAATTTCTGACACAGGGAGAAGCCACACTCCCTTCTGTTTTATCTTTCATCAATCTATACAGCTCTCTTTGGCAAACACAATAATAGCTAATTATAACCAAGGCCGTTCTTAAAAACGGAGCACCGAAGGTGCCCCATCTTGAGACTTTATTGTTATTAATACAAATCTTAGTAAAAATTGGAATTGATTTAGTAACTAAGTTTGGCGCCCTATGAACTTGGAAATTCAAAAACGTTATCTTGAATTTCGTCACCAATATTAGTATTTGCGCGAATAACGTCTGCTAACGTTGCTCCTTCTACTCGCTCTAACTCATCTTCTGTTAAATCATTTTCATACCAAAAGCGATCTCCGTCTCTGAAGGCTGAAAACTGCACAATATTCATTAAACGAAACAGTTCTCCCATTTGAGAGCCTACTTCTGATAGCGCATCTTCTGCCAAACCACCTACCCACAGATCTATTTCATCAACATCACCATAGGTTGTTTCTAACGCCTGCTGCAGCGCAGTATCTGATGTAATTTCTGAAAATGAAGTTTTACGCTCCAAACCAAATACCTCTCGCATATCATTATAAGAAGGTATTCCATGATCTCGTCCCCTCTGAATGTTAAGGGAAACCAAATCAAGACCGCCTGCTCCGGGCTCTCCAAATAAAAAATTACGAATATCAGCCACAACTTTAGTATCTAATTTTTGACTCAACTGGTGTGCAAAACCCCGTAAAATAGGATCAAGGCTATCTTCTTCTGTTAATATTTGAGGACCAGTAAAAAACGCTCCTCTAAGTGGCACATGTCCTTCATCTATTTCATTTAAGTCTACATCTAGGCGGGTAATAAACTCATTCAATAACGAATGGCCATAACGATATGCCGCCACACTAAACTCATTGTATAGTCCTGGATGTACTGTAGCATCGTACCCTTCGTATTCTGGTATGGCATTTTCACCAAGCAATGCTGGCAGATATTCTTCATAGGTAATAATTTGGATCTTTGCGATCACTAATCTTCTAGCAGCTTGAAAGATTTCTTCACCCGTTGAGTTGGGTGACTCTTCCTCCAAAATAGCAGCAATCCTGTTGTGCTCTCGAACCCACAAAGTGTGCATAGTGGTAAGACCGAGTTGCTCATTAGCACGGATGTCTCCACCTAAAAATAAGGCTTCAGCTGGCACACCAAAAGCATTCGCATTGGTTTGACCGCTAGTGTTAAAGGGTAATAGATTTCCATCACTTGTAGCTAAATAAGGGCTGTTTTCACTAACACGTAAAGCCGCAGCTCTAATGTCGTCCGAGCCATAAATCATGCTGCCATCAAGCCAAACGGTTAATTCGTTTTCTTGCTCCCTAGGGTTTGAAATACTTGTTCCCGTTTCATGGTCAAATAAAGCACGGCTAAACAGAATAGTTGCATTACCTGTATTGTTTGGGTCGAAATATATATCTCCCTTAGGAACAATAATATCTGCAGTCTCTTCGGCACCATCAGTAACACCGATATCATGATCGATAAACTGACCCCATTGCCACAAATAATCAGTGGTATTAAAGGTATTAGGAATAACCACGCCCACATCTTGGTTGGCTACATTGTTAGACACCAGCCTAGCACTTGGCCGTGACGCCCCAGCCATAGAAGAAATACCGTCCTCGTAAGCTACATCGGCCCACCTTTGAAGATGGCTAAAGGATGTTCCCCATAGCGGGTTTTCAATGTTGTTATTCGAGCCATCAAAAGTTCTGACCTCACGGTTATCCACTGTAGGCCCATCACCATCATCATCCCTATTTGCATTTGCACGATTACGCCTTTCACCAGCATTATCATTGATACCTTGAGAAGAAGCGGTACGGTCGGTAACTAACACTTCCACATCATCAGAAACAGACTCACCAGCTTCATCAGTAACTGTGAGGCGAAACACTAGGGTCTCATTCTGCCGTGTTGACGGTGTTCTAAATTGAGGCGTTAACGTATCTGCCTCTTCTATATCAACAGATGTACCGGATACCTGAGTCCAAATAGCGGTAACTTCGCCCTCTGCATCCTGAGCTGTGCCAGAAAGTCCAACATTTGAACGTTCATCAACACGTTGATTCTCCCCAGCACTTACAACAGGTAGGGTATTTTCATCTTGTGATTCGCTATTATTGCAAGCGGCTATCATCATCACCGAAGAAAACAATATTGATTTTTTAAAGTACTTCATCTTAATTTTTTCCAAAGCATTAATTATTTAAGGATTCAATGCCTAAGATGTAAAGTTTCGTAACAAGTTCTCAGAAAATGTTAAATAAATGTTTAATTTAATTTGAACTTTTCAGAAAAAGCTTGCTACAGAGCAAATATAGAACGAGGGATTAATAGACACTTTGTATAAATATGCAGCAATAAAAACACAAATTGAACAAAATACATCCTTGTATTTGTTGGGTAAAAAGAGGAGTTACTCTAGTACCGATATAGGCTCGGATATTTTAGGTTTGCCTTGGTTAATTGCTATTTCAACACGGCGATTACTACGTCTACTTTGGGCATCGTCAGTCTCTGAAAGTGGCGCAGTATCAGCTTTACCCACAACAGACATGCGACTCTCATCGAATCCTTGGGCACGCCTTAGCTCCTCTGCTACGGCAACAGCTCGTTGCGAAGAAAGATCCCAATTCGAACGATACAACTCATTTGAAATCTGCTGACTGTCACTATGACCCGAAACTTCAACATCTCCCGGCATATCAGCTAATAATGTGCCTATCTTTCGCAATATTGGTACAAACTGTGGTTGTAAAAATGCTGAGCCAGCTGAAAACGATCCATTCTCTCTTATCCGAATTGTAATTTGTTGACCTAAAGACTCCACTTCAATGGCCCCATCTACAATTTCTTTTTCAAGCCTTTCAGCCACTTTGCGCATACGTTCTGCCACTTCCTGATCGCTCGCAGCGGTGCTAGAGGTACTTTGCTCTGAAGCTGTTTGTTGTGCTGCCCCACCTTTTTGCTCTCCCCTTTGCTTTTGGCGCCCACCAGCTGAGTCTTCGTTCCCTGCTTGGAACTCCAGCATTTCTTGGGTCATATCGGTAGTTTGTTGCTGTATGGTGTCGATAGGAGTGGGCTCGGGCTTACCGGGTCGAAACTCCATAGCAATGACACTAGTACCCTTGGGAATGTCTTTTACTTCAATTTTGTTTTGCACACCAAAGGCAAACTTCATTGAGCCTGCAATTTGTTTAAACTTCAATACATCCATTTCAGAGAAGGACAGCAGCAACACGAAAAAGCACATCAACAAAGACATCAAATCTGCGAATGTTCCCATCCAAGCGGGTAGCCCTTCAGGAGGGCACTTAGGGCATTGGTCTTCCATCGCTATTCCGCGTCTTCAGATGAGCCACGTTTACTGGCGGCTAAATAATTTTTCAAAATCCCCTCGATAACTCTTGGGTTTTGACCATCTGCGATACCAATAATACCGTCCAGTACTAAGCTTTGGTTTAGCTTTTCTTCTTCACAGCGGTTACCTAATTTAACAGCAATAGGTAAACATAATAAGTTTGCTAGCATGGCCCCATATAGTGTAGTCAAAAGTGCAACCGCCATTGCAGGTCCGATAGATTTTGGATCATCCATGTTAGATAACATGGCTACCAAGCCAACTAGGGTTCCAATCATTCCCATTGCAGGAGCAACATCACCTAAACCTTTAAAAATAGTGGCACCAAACTCATGACGCTCAGCACTCATAGCTATATCTTTACCTAAGGTTGCTCTAACAACATCCACATCGTGGCCATCCACTAACATGTCCACACCTTTTTGCATAAAAGGATTATCAATCTCAGCTTCTTCTAAAGCTAAAAATCCACCTTTACGGGCAGCATCGGCCATTTCTACTATTTTTTCTATTTGCGACTCAGGTGAATCCAGTTTGAACATAAAGGCCTTTCCAGCCACTTTACCTGCACCAAAAAATTGTCCGAGAGTGTATTGGGATAACACTACGAATAAACTACCGCAAAATACTATCAAAATAGAAGGTACGTTAATGAACATGGCGATATCGCCACCTTGGATCATCGCCATGACAACAAAACCTATGGCACCAAGAATCCCGATTATGGTTGCTAAATCCACACTGTGCTCCAAAAAATAGTGGTTAAACCTTTATAACTAAGCGTTTAGATTAATGTCTGTAATACCGACATACAACATAATTTAATCGCCTACTATCCAATAATATCGACTATATCCATTTTTTCTAAAGTCAGCATCAAGTATAAATTTCATATAAAAATTAATCAGAAAATTTAGCAACTATATACTTGTGCCACTTGGTATCTATAAAAGTGTTTGACCCTATTTTTTTGCTCAGGTATGGTGCGTGGCTCCCAGCATTCGCCATGGTTGATATAAAGAATATTATGACAACTCGTAAAAAAGCAGACACTCAAACGTTTGAACAATCAATGCAAGAGTTAGAGAACCTTGTTAGCCAGATGGAACAGGGGGATTTACCCTTAGAAGAAGCCCTTAAAAGTTTTGAAAGAGGCATTGAGTTGGTCAGAAATAGTCAACAAAAATTAAAAGATGCTGAACAGAAAATACAGATACTTACCACTCAAAATGGGCAACAAACCCTTGATGTATTTGAAACAAACAATTAAGTTCGCTAAATGAGTTTACATTCCTACAGACAAGCGGTTAGTGAAAGAACCAACAATGCCTTGAGTCAAACTATACAAGCATTGCCAGACCACGCACAAACCTTGAAACAAGCAATGGAATACGCCTTGTTGATTGGCGGTAAACGAATGCGCCCTTTCTTACTTCATGCTACTGGCGAAATGCTCGGCGTCACAGCAACTGATTTAGATTGTCCTGCCATTGCCATTGAAGCAGTGCATGCTTATTCGTTAATCCATGATGATTTACCTGCAATGGACGATGATGACCTTCGCCGCGGCCACGCAACCTGTCATATAAAATTTGATGAGGCCACTGCCATTTTAGCTGGTGATGCGCTGCAAACCTTAGCGTTTGAAATATTATGTCAACATCCACTAAGCGCTTCTAATGATCTTAAAAGAATTAAGCTAGTAAATATTTTAAGTAAAGCATCTGGCTATTTAGGTATGTGCGGTGGCCAGGCTATGGACTTAGCCGCAACTGATACACTTATTAACCAAGCTCAACTGGAAGCATTGCATCATAAGAAAACAGGGGCCTTATTGTCTGCATGTGTAGAAATGGCAATTGTTCTTGCAGACGATGTAACCCAAGATAGCTGCAATACTCTGAGAGAATACGCCAAAATTATTGGTTTGGCGTTTCAAGTACAAGACGATATTTTAGATGTTGTTGGGGACTCAGAAGTACTGGGTAAGCCCCAAGGTTCAGACCAAGCGCAAAACAAAAGTACCTATCCGGCCATGATGGGATTAGAGCAAGCACAAGCTTATCTTGAAAATCTACACAAACAAGCACTTCAAGCTTTGCAGACTTTGCCTTACAATACCCAGATCTTGGCCGAATTTACCAATTTTGTTATTCATCGCGCCTATTAAAGAGTTGATACCCACTTAATGACTTTAGATATAACCCACTACCCTACTCTTGCTGAAGCTAACACGCCTGAGCAATTGAGAGACTTACCAAAAGAAAAACTAAAACAGCTATCCAAAGAGTTACGAGAGTACTTATTGTCTAGTGTAAGCAAAAGTAGTGGGCATTTTGCCTCAGGGCTAGGCACAGTAGAATTAACCGTAGCCTTGCACTATGTCTACAACACCCCCTTTGACCGTTTATTATGGGATGTAGGCCATCAAGCTTATCCCCATAAAATTCTTACGGGCCGCCGCTCACGGATGCAAACTATTCGTAAAAAAGATGGATTACATCCTTTTCCTTGGCCTCCCGAAAGCGAATACGATACCTTTGCAGTTGGCCACTCATCCACCTCTATAAGTGCAGCCTTAGGTATGGCCGTTGCTGCAGAAAAGGAAGCCTTAGGCCGCAAAGTGGTAGCAGTTATTGGTGATGGTGCTATGACAGCAGGTATGGCATTCGAAGCATTAAATCACGGTGGCGATATCAATAAAGATCTTGTTGTCATTTTAAATGACAACGAAATGTCTATTTCTGAAAACGTCGGCGCCCTTAATAGCCACCTTGCAAGGCTTTTAACAGGTAACGTTTTCAACTCCATAAGAGATGGCGGTAAAAAGTTACTGAGTAACGTACCTCCAATCAAGGAATTTGCCAGCCGTGCAGAAGAGCACATCAAAGGCATGGTTGTACCTGGTACTATTTTTGAAGAGCTTGGTTTTAAATACATTGGCCCAATTGATGGTCATGATGTAAACGGCGTAGTAGATACACTTCGAAATATGCGTGGTATTAAAGGCCCGCAAATTTTGCACGTGGTAACCAAAAAAGGAAAGGGGTTCGAACTCGCCGAACAAGATCCGATAAAGTTTCATGCAGTTCCAAAATTTAACCCTAAGGATCAAGGCTTACCTAAAGCACCGCCTAGCGACCCTACCTTTTCGGCCATATTTGGGGATTGGCTTTGTGACATGGCAGCACAAGATCCTAACTTAATGGCTGTGACTCCAGCCATGCGAGAAGGTTCTGGTATGGTGAAATTTTCCCAGCAGTATCCATCTCAATATTTTGATGTTGCTATCGCCGAACAACACTCTGTAACCTTTGCTGCTGGCCTTGCAAAAGAAGGCTTAAACGCAGTAGTTGCGATTTACTCTACATTTTTACAAAGAGCTTACGATCAACTCATTCACGATGTAGCTTTGCAGAATTTACCTGTATTGTTTGCCATAGACCGAGCAGGAATAGTGGGAGCCGATGGCCCAACCCATCAAGGTGCATTCGACATTCCATTTTTACGTTGTATCCCCAACATGGTGATCATGACTCCTTCTGATGAAAACGAATGTCGCCAGATGTTATATACAGGCCATAAGTTACAAAAGCCTGCATCTGTCAGATACCCAAGAGGGTCTGCTACTGGGGTAAAACCTGAGCCTACCATGCAAGCGTTAACAATAGGCAAAAGCCGTGTTATCCGTGAAGGGCAAAAGATTGCAATTCTTAATTTTGGTGTATTACTCGCCCACGCCCAACAAGCTGCAGAACAAATTAACGCTACTGTGATTGATATGCGTTTTGTTAAACCTCTGGATACTCAAGTTATTGAAACCTTAGTAGCTGACCATGAGTTATTTGTCACCTTGGAAGATGGCGCAATAGTCGGTGGTGCTGGCAGCGCAGTCGCAGAATACCTGATGGCGAGTCAGCATAGTGTTAAGCTACTACAACTTGGCCTACCCGATGAGTTTATTATGCAAGGTACTCAGCAAGAAATGTATGCGGAGCTTCAGCTAGATAGCCAAGGCATATTAGCAAAAATCGAAAATTTTTACGGTTAGAAAAACCTTGTTCAACAGCTATTGGTTTGACTTAACCATATACAAGCAATTTTCTAGTGGCATTTGCTCTGGGTAACTAGCCAGCGCAAATCCAAACTTTTGATAGGCTTTAATGCCACTAGTATTGTGAGCCAGCACAAATAACGACAACTCAGTGGTACCGATTTCTCCCAGACCTTTGCTACACAGTGCCTTTATTAGCACAGCTGCCATCCCCGTACCGCGTTTGTCTGGGCTTATGACTAAACGCCCCAAGTGACATCTATTTAATCTTTTATAGTACTGACCAAACCCCAGCAAGTCATTGTCATCCGACAGCAACACATATGAACTCAGCGTTTCAAGCTGCAAATCAGCTGTAAATGAAGCTAAATCATAGGGAAACCTGACACCTGGCCCTGCCCAATCAGACACTTGCTGAGCATCTGCAAACCAATCCATCATGGTCAATAAATGACTTTGTAGTGGTGGCGTTAATCTCATAGGTACAAGTTACACTCTCTTGTTTGGTAAGGTTAAGAAGATAAAGCGGTGATTATCTACTCTATCATAGCTGCCATCCCTTGAGGATAGATTAAGGTTCACGTAGAGTGTCGCGCAGTTGGTTACCACACCAATTAATTTTTAATCTAATTTATAGGAAGTCCTTATGCCTACAGCTAGTGCTCGTCATATTTTGGTAGAAACAGAAGAAAAGTGTTTAGCATTGAAACAAGAAATAGAAAATGGAGCAAAGTTCGAAGAGCTTGCTAGTCAATCTTCGTGCCCTTCTGGTGCGCAAGGTGGTAATTTAGGCCGATTTAGTCAAGGCCAAATGGTACCCGAGTTTGATAAAGTAGTATTTAATGACGAATTGAATGTTGTCCATGGCCCAATTAAAACCCAATTTGGCTACCACTTACTAGAAATTACAGAGCGTTCTGACTAAGTAAGAATACTTTTGGGATTAGGCTTTCAGTACCAGCGCCCCAAAAAATACACATGCCACTGAGGTAGTTACTTACTTTGTTAAGTCACTTTAGTGTCATGTTTCCACTGACGTTTCTACCTTCCCTTAAATCAAATGGCCTCATAATGCATCGCTTTGAATATTGTAATGGTAAAACCTGCGCTGAAGAAATGCTCGCGTTAGGCCAGATAAATATGAAAATGTGGTATTTGTTTTCATGGCTATCAAAGCACGAAAAATTACAACATGGCACTCAAGCCGAAGTGATCAAACTCTATGTCAACCAAGAGCTAGTTGCCTATAGTGTTTTAGAAAACTACCAAGGGCGAACCGATAAAGAAACCTTGTTTCAAGGTAGGCTATATCAGGATTTAGGCGTAGTTCACTTTGTTACCCTGCCCCAATATCGCAACAAAGGTTATGCTAGTTTACTTGCCAATAAAATGTACCAAGATGTCATTCAGCCTTTACTATCTCGCCACAACAGCTCTTCTAAATATGTTTACGTTACTGCCACCAAACGTGCAGTGCCTCTCATGGAGCGCACCGGTATTTCTGATTTAAACCTAGTCACTGAGTTTTATTCTGATACTAGTTTTGAAAAAGTTGTGGCAAGTAAAATAACACCTAGCAAACACTAAACACATATAGGCTTTAATCACTTAATGGGATTAAAGCGTAGTCGTATAGAACTCAGAAATATAACTGCCACCTTTAATATTAAGTACCAACCTCATTTTATAGCTTTGCCCAGGGCTACCGGCTAATGCTCTTAAATTAGTTTCTGTGTGCCAGTAATAAGGGCTTTGTATCATGCCCAATGGATAAGGGGTTGCTTGATCGTTTTCATCAACCAAAAAAAGTGTCGCACTGTCTAATGGAAAGGTTGAGTTAACCGTTGTTAGTTTGTTTTTATCAAACACATTTACTTCAAAATCTCCTGATTTCAAAATACATGTTTGGTTAATTACGTCACAGCTTTCATAGGGCAGCAACTCCACCACTTTTGCTTCTTCGGCTTGGTCTTCAACATAATAATCAGCGGCTATATAGCCAATCACAGCTAAAATTGGAGCCACCATAAATGCGATTTTTGTATGTTTATTCATTATTTACTCTTTTTAAAAACTCGCGTTAATTAGGTTAGGTAAAACGTTTTACAAACCTAGAATACACCTAAAATATGTAGCTAATGCTAACCCATATTTCATAAAGCCTTATAGAAAAATAAAGGCTAAAGAGGTTATCTTTAGCCTTTAATGTTAACCACATAATTAAAGCTTCATCATGTGGGCAAACTTTCTATTGGCTGTTAGCCTTTAGTGATCGCTAATTGCACCTTCGCCACCTGGGCTACGCATGTTTTCAACGAGATCTTGAATTTCATCAGGAGCAGGCCCTGTAAACCTCAAGACGATAAAGGCAACGGCAAAGTTCACAACCGCACCGACAACACCAAATGCATTAGGTGAAATACCAAAGAACCAGTTTGGTGCCATGTCCCCTAAGAATGATGTACCTGGGATAAACATAATGCCTTTATGTTGGAATACATAAAGCATGGTAATGCCAATACCTGAACACATTCCTGCAACCGCTGCTGTACCACTCATTTTCTTAGAGAAGATCCCCATCATTAGTGCTGGGAAAATGGATGAAGCAGCTAAACCAAAGGCTAGTGCCACCGTACCTGCGGCGAACCCAGGCGGATGCAGCCCCAAGTAACCGGAGACTAAAATAGCAAGTGTCATGACTATCCTACCGGCCAACAGCTCGTTCTTCTCTGACAAGTCAGGGGTCAGTACTCCTTTCATTAAATCATGGGATATGGAGGAAGATATGGCTAATAATAATCCAGCAGCCGTTGACAATGCCGCAGCTAAACCACCCGCAGCCACTAATGCAATTACCCAGTTAGGTAAATTCGCAATAGCTGGGTTCGCTAGCACCATAATGTCGTTGTCTACTTTAACCATTTCGTTAGTTTCAGCATCTGCAGAGTATTGAATTTTGCCGTCACCGTTTTTATCTTCAAACTCTAATAAACCTGTTTGTTCCCAGTCTTTAAACCACTGCGGACGCTTTTCATACTCTAAGTGCTGACCTGCCGTAGGCTCAATGGTATTCATCAAGTTAAGACGAGCCATGGCACCAACAGCTGGGGCTACCGTATAAAGCAATGCAATGAATACCAAAGCGTAACCTGCAGAAGAACGCGCAGCTTGTGCTGTAGGTACAGTAAAGAAGCGCATAATTACATGAGGTAGCCCTGCAGTACCTATCATCAATGACATAGTGTATGCGAACATATCTAAGGAACCATTCATATTACTTGTGGTGTACTCTTTAAAGCCCAACTCAGTTACCACCAAATCAAGTTTATCTAGTAAATATACACCGCTACCATCAGCAAGAGTTGAACCTAACCCAAGCTGTGGAATTGGGTTACCGGTAAGTTGGAAAGAGATGAAAATGGCAGGAATGGTATACGCAAAAATCAATACACAGTATTGGGCGATTTGAGTGTATGTGATGCCCTTCATGCCGCCTAAAACAGCATAAAACCACACAACAGCCATACCTATGCCTAAACCTAAGCCGTAATCCACTTCTAAGAAGCGCGAAAACGCCACCCCTACCCCTTTCATTTGACCAATGATATAGGTAAGCGAAGCAAGTATTAAACAGACAACTGCTACAATACGCGCCGTCTTAGAATAATAACGGTCGGATATAAATTCAGGAACGGTAAACTTGCCATGCTTACGCATGTAAGGGGCGAGTAACATAGCCAGTAATACATAACCGCCTGTCCACCCCATTAAGAATACAGAGCCTCCATATCCTAAAAAGGCAATTAACCCTGCCATAGAGATAAAAGAAGCGGCACTCATCCAGTCGGCACCAATGGCCATACCATTTTGCATTGGCGTTACACCACCACTGGCAACGTAAAAGTCGCTAGTAGAAGCAGCGCGCGCCCACCAGGCAATAGCAAAATATAAAGTAAAAGAGCCAAAGACTGCTATGTAGGTATAAAGTTTTAACTCATCCATTATGATTTATCCTCAGCTTGATATTTTTTGTCAAGTTTGTTCATTTTGAAGCCATACCAAAAAATCAAACCAACAAAAACATAGATAGAACCCTGTTGAGCAAACCAGAATCCAAGTTTATAACCACCGAGACGAAACTCGTTAAGTGGTTCTACTAATAACAAGCCAAAGCCAAATGATACGACGAACCAAATGACTAGACATATTGTTATCAAGCGCAGGTTTTCCTGCCAATATGTTGTCTTCTTTTCCACATTATTCTCCTAGCACTGATGCCATTTTATTTATTACATTTTGTATTTTTGTAATAAGGGTATGTTTTGAGAAAAAGTCTGAGTAGTGAAATGTTGCCAAGACATCAGGTAACTGGCTTGTTAATTAATTAACATTTCATAAACAACTTTAACTATCGGCAACACTACCAAGCTTTGTTTTTCTCAGATATACCACCTTGGTCTTATACCCTCATTTAACCGTTGACTTAATGTCTGAGCGGTCTCAAATTAACGCATCAAATGTTACCTAAGGTGTTGGAATGGATAATGAACTAGCCGAAATCAGCGTGTTTGTAGGAGGGATACCTCCCTTTGATTTATTGCCTGATAACCTTGTAGATAGGCTAGTCAAAGAAATTAGCATCAGTTATTTACGTGAGCAGGAACGCCTAATACCCGACAATGTGGCAGAGCCTCAATTGTATATTTTACGCAAAGGTGCACTACGCCACGAAGGCACAAACAAGGAGCTGCTAGGGAAATATGCTGAGGGCGATATATGTGCTGTTTTTTGTCAGGAGAAGCCTAATTTACATGCTAGTCTCATTGTAGAAGAAGACACCTTAATCTACAGCTTAGACTACCCCAACTTAAAAACCTTACTTGCAGATACTCCCGAAGTACTCGAATTTTTAGAACTCTCGTCAGAGCAAAGACTTCATAATCAACAGAACAAACTCAACGATGACGCCATTTTAGCTTCATCTATTAGTAATACTTCGGTGGAAGACTTTTACCATCATTCTGTTGCGACAGTTTCTCCCGAAGTGTCGATACAAGACGCAGCGATAAAAATGACAGAGCTTGGGTTTTCTTGTTTAGTGGTAGTAGATGAAAAGCATCCCAATAAAAACATCACCGACCTAAAATTGGGCATAATAACCGACAAAGACATCAGGCGACGATGCGTAGCCGTTGGCCTACCCACATCTAACCCAGTTAGCGATATCATGACAAAAGATGTTGCCACCATAGACATAAAACGCAATGCCTATGATGCGCTAATCGCCATGACCAGCAAACATATTCATCACCTCCCAGTTACTAAACTAGGTAAGTTGATTGGTATGGTCAGCGTGACAGATTTAGTTAATAACGAAGAACACAATGCAGTCAACATCACCAGCATAATTCACAAAGCAAGTTCGATTGCAGAATTAGTTACCACCAGCAAACTAATACATAAACTACAAATTAAGCTCACCAAACTTGGCTCTAATGCCGACCACATAGGCAAAAATATTAGTGCGATTACTATGGCTTTTACCATTCGCCTAATAGAAATGGCGGAGCAAACCTTAGGGCCAGCTCCAGTGCCCTATGCATGGTTAGCGGCAGGCTCTCAAGCCAGACAAGAGCAACTTGCCCACTCAGATCAAGACAACGCACTAATCATTAGTAATGCAATGAAACCAGAGGATGAACAATGGTTTAAAGCGCTCGCACATTTTGTGTGTGATGGGCTGGCCGAATGTGGATTTATGTACTGCCCCGGAAACATAATGGCAACAAACGAAAAATGGCGACAACCCCAAAACGTTTGGCAGCAGTATTTTGATAAATGGGTAGATACCCCAAGCCCTAAGGCCCTATTAAACAGCAGTGTATTTTTTGATTTAAGTACAATTCATGGTGATGTCACCTTACTTGAAACCGTACGTCAAAACATGCTCCAAAAAACCAAAGCCAACACCCTATTTATTGCGCATATGTCTGCCAACGCATTAAGATCTAAACCTCCAATTGGTTTTTTCAGAGGCTTTGTACTGATCCAAGACGGTGAACATACTTCCACCCTTGATTTAAAGCACAGTGGCATTGCGCTAATTGTTGACCTAGCTAGAATTTACGCCCTAAGTGAAGGTGTTGCAGCGGTCAATACAATAGAACGACTAAAGCTGTGCTCGGGTACCCAATCACTAACCAAACCATCGGCAGAAAACCTAATTGATGCCTATGAGTTTTTAACCTCGGTACGCCTTGAACATCAAGGAAAGCTTTTATGTAAACACCTCCCTGTAAACAACTACATAGACCCTAAAACCATTTCTAAGCTAGAAAGAGAACATTTAAAAGATGCCTTTAAAGTTATTAAATCGATGCAAGATTACAGACAATCGGCTGTTATCTAGGAGCGGCTATGCTATTTAATTGTTTATTTGGCTACGAGGCACAAAGAAAAAGACTCTTAAAAAAAGTCCCGAAAGGTGCCTTGCACGATTTTTTATCTGTGCCCTTTCCTGACGAGCATACCCGTCTATCAGAATTACCTATTTTGTCAGTAGATTTTGAAACCACAGGGTTAAATGCCTTAACCGACAAACTACTCAGCGTTGGCTTTGTAAGCATAGATAAGCAAAAGATAAAGTTAGGCAGTAGCTATCACCAAATCATTAATACAAAACAAAATCTTGAAGCCGACAATGTGGTTATTCATCAAATAACCGACCAGCAAAAATCCGCCGGTAAACCATTACAAGAAGTCATTGAGGCTTTGTTGCAAGCGCTTGCCGGAAGGGTAATGTTGGTACATTTTGCTCGTATAGAAAAACAATTTTTAAAGCAAGCCTGTATAGAGTTATACGGAGTATCGCCACCTTTTATGATGCTAGATACCCTAGCCTTGGCCAAGCGTAAACTTGATCAACGGGATATAGCTTACGATCCCCAAGAATTGCGCTTATCTGCCCTCAGAAAAAAACACGGTTTACCTAACCATTTTGCCCACAACGCCTTAAACGACGCCATAGCCACGGCCGAACTCCTGTTAGCGCAGCAAAAATACGGAGAGAAAAAACTTAAAGAACTAATGTGAATTTGACTTAATTTTTTGGCCCACAAAAACTAAACAGCCGCTAGATTTACTATACAAGTAGGTAGTAAGTCACCAGCTAACAAGCTGATGACATTACCTTAGACTCTACTAGAAACGATATTCAACACCTATGCTGGCTTGCTTAAAATCAGTGTCAAAGTTTTCATCATCTACATCATCAAATTCTAGGCTAGTATCATAAACACTGTAGGTAGCATTCAGAGCAAAATTTGGAGAAAGATTAACTGTTACACCACCACCTAAAAATACACTGGTGTCATCAACTTCTCGGGTAAGATCAAGGGCGTTATAATCAGTTTCAGACCAAAGCTGCCCCGCTTTAACAAACAAAGCGACCCTATTAGTAATGGGTAAACTACCTTTTATAGCAGCAGTGTAACCATCAACGTCTGCCCTAGCGAACTCGGTACCATAATTACCGAAATCAATATAACTCCCCTCTAGGGCAATATATTGATTAAACCGATAACCAATTATCCCTTCATAAACATCTTTATCATCATCAAAGTCATCGTCACCTTCAACCCGCAGATAACCATAATTACCACCTACGTAAAATCCACTGCCGTTGAGATCCTCGCTTGAATTACTTTGTGCATGCAGATTAAAAGACGCAGCAAACGCAATGGCAGTAAGGCTAGTTAGAATTTTAGTTTTGTGTTTCATTTAGATTACCTCTTAGTAAATTAAAGTGAAGTGAATACTGAGTTAACAGCATTGAATTCAAATAACTAAGAGCAAACCCCATGCCCACACCCGAGATGAACAAAAACCAACCAAAAACAGCATTGGAGCCCAACTTTTGGCTATTTAACAAGCAAACATAGTAAAAATCAGGGTTTGAGGAGTGAAAAACCAAAGAGGCTGTGCAGACAGTTTTTCACTCAATATGTAATTTTTACATAGGTGAGTTGCATTTAAATTGACAGAAATAAACAACATTGTCAGCAATAACTAAAGCAGACTATAAACATACAAAAACTGCATAAAAAGGCAAAACTTGAGCACATAGTGAATTCCCAATAGTGACAAGCAAAAAAGCCTCGATTTTTCATTATGCTTGATGAAACACCTCACCTTATAAAAAAGAACACACTCCCCATACCTAAGCCAAAGCTAAGCAGCGAACTTAAGGTCACTATCAAGTAGAGGTTTCTAATTTTTTCGGGGCTATCTTGTTTTAGGTGATTAGTGTCATCTAATTTAATTAATTCACCCTGGCGAACCTCAAAAACCGCACTTAAGCTCATGGTTGTCTCTTTAGACGCCACTCCTTCCTTTTCAACTCTTTGGATTGTACGCAAACTCACATCGCATGCGTCAGCTAGGTGTTGCTGTGTCCAGTTATGTTTTTGTCTCAGCGCTTTTATCGCATTAGGATTTAGTTGCATATGCTTAACCTCCTAATTTTGCGATTGCCGCTACAATAGTAAAGATGCCATAACCACTCAAGGCCCCAAATAAAAAACAACCACCTATAAATAACACGGCATTTTTGGGAGAACTGACTAAAGGATAAGGATAGTGCTTTTGCTCTTCTATCAATTTACTATTTTTTGATAGAGAACATACTAGAGTCCCTATTAGAATATTCTGCACATTAAAAACAACTTGATAAGTACTGCCTTCAAACTCAAATTTATGGCTACTGCTAATGCCTAAACTACGTTTACTACTTACCAATTCGTCATTTACATAAACCTCTTCCTTCCCTGTAAAGTAACTACCAAAACATGCTATTTGATTATCACCATCTCGAAAATAAATTTTATAGCCCAATTTTTTACTATTCAATATGTCGCTTTTCATCATCGTTATCCTTATTAAGTTGATGATGCTAATGTAGTATTTATTCGCAAGTATTACGCCGCCAGTAATATGCCAGCTTGCATTTTGTCATACGACAGCTTAGCTGTCACATTATGTTACCGACTGATTTATAACGATTTATTAACTCTCCATAAAAGTAAAGCATTTGGGTTAACTGTCATATCAATCAGGCGTTCATTAAAGTGGCTTTATCAAAACTTAACAGATTCACTATGTAAAAAAGACAGCGTATTTGAAGGAGAGAACAGCAGCCCCTCTTTTCTATTAAGACACCCAAGATAAAATACTTACATAAATGCGTCCATATAAGTGCCAATAAATGGGTTGATTCTTTGGCTCTGTATTGAGCCCTTACCTAGATATTCTGAACACCTATGTTTAGTTGATAAAATTGGTCTATTTACCTGAATTGCAGCCGAGCGAAGACTTAATGGTAGATTTGTTTGAACGGTGTTTGTTTAAGTATTAAAGCTATGCGCGTTTGAGTAAGGTCTTAGCCTTACCTATCCCTCGTATGCGTGTGTGACGGGTGTGCCTCGCAAATACTCGCATCATATGCTCACTGCCTGCAGCATAGTAAAAGTGCTGTTCGAACTCTGTGGTAAGGGTTATCCATTGTTCGCTGTCTAGTCCTAATCTTCGCAAAATAGGGCTATGATGATGGTCTATGTACCCTGCTTTGTCTTTTCTGATAATTCGCCCTGTTGTATCCACTAATTCACAGTAATCTTTTAACGAAAAAGCGATGCCCTTGGGCATGTTTTCTCTGGGGTGGCCAACAAAAGGCATCAGTTGGTGGGGTTGGCTATTATCTTCTTTAATGGCTTGGGTGCGCTTTTTAATACTGGTGTGGTGAGATGTTTCAGGTGTGTTTGCCATCCTAGCTCTAATGGGGTTTAAGTCGACATAAGCCATACAAGCCAGTACCGCTGATTCATCTAAAAGGGCTTGTGATTTAAAACGTCCTTCCCAAAAGCGGCCAGTACAATCATCTTCTTTGTTCGCCTCTCTGGCTATAAACTCATTAAGGTTGCGCATAAACCAACTTATATCATGCAAGCGCTCTCGATACCTTGCAATAGTTTCGCTCAAGGTTATCCATTCGCCTTGTGTAAATGCCTCATCTTGCATGAACTTTTGAGTGAGTAAGGTGCCTCTATAAAGACTATGCCACAGGGTGACCACGTCTTTATCACTCCAACAAAGAGCCTTATCTAAATCAACGTGTAACACCACATGCACATGATTACTCATCACGGCATAAGCACACACATCTATGGCAAAGACAGAGCTTAAAAACAACAACCTATCTTCAACCCACCCTCTTCTATGCTCATAACTTTGGCCTGAATAATTATCCACGCCACACAAAAACGAACGACGTACACAACGACTCACACAATGATAATAAGGGGTATCTGACAAACTAACTTGAGATTTACGAGACTGGGGCATCATTGAATCCTTTCAAATAATTAACCCTAAAAGCCTAGTTCAACTATCAAAAACACCCAAATTTATCTTGGGTGTCCATTTTAGATTTTTAGATTTTTAGATTTTTGGGCAAGGATAATTTGGGTAGTCATGGCTAAAGAAGTTGAATTCGACGTTAAAAAAGCGTGTGCATAATAGGCACAAGATTGTTTAAACACAGCACCACCAAACGGTAACGAGCATTGATGATTTAAACGGTTATGTCTTATTTGGAACCTCAGCTGGACAGCTGCCTTCGAGGCAATATGGGTGCATAGGCTTATAAGACTTCAATTGAAACTCATGAGGGCACGGCGAACAGAAAGTCGCCATAAAAGATGCCGGATATATGTCACAAGACCGTATTTTATCGTATGCCAACACTGTTTGTGTGAGGAAGAGACTTGATATGACAACGTAACCTTAGAACGTATGAAAAGAAAAAACCTGTTGATCAAACGGGATTGACCATATATGTCCATTCTAGATTATCGTTAAATGACTAAAGGGTTTTAACTCGATACGCAAAAGTATTAACCTAGCATCAAGTTCTAGTATTTCATCTTCTATCAACACATTATGCCCGTTTTGCTTTAACGCTATCATCTTAAAGTACTTTAAAAGAGATGAATCAGAATAATCTATTTCATGATGTTTTAGATATCTTAATTCTAAATCAATAATAGGATTAAACAGCTTATCAATATTTTCTTTAAGCTTGACTTTATCTATCTGGTCTATGTTGGATGAGCATTCTAAATGACACACTTTTTGAATGCACGTATACAACCTAACATGTAAGTCTGGGTGAGTATTCTTGTCAAGACTACCTATGTACTCATTATTTTCTGTTAAAAGTCTGATTGGCCAAAAAAGTCCAATTAATATGAGTTCTTTAAGTTGATACTCATCTAAAACACTTCCAAATCTCTGTTTAGCAAAATAGTAAACAGCCATAACGCTAAGGTTATCAGCATCATATTCTAGAGGTTCAAATTCAGGCTCAACCCCATTAGATCTTTTATCTTTTATATACTTCAAATGCCCAGCCAAAGCATGGAAGAGTTCGTGTCCATAAATAAAGCATACAAATATTATTGCAATAGTTTCGAAACTAAATACTGTATCGCCTACTCTTATAGGATGCTCTACATCATAATATTCATCTATAATAGACAATCCCAAATTAACAATCCCCCTATTAATTTGAATATTGTAGACTCCATCATTCGATAATTTGCAACTAGCATTAGCCGTTTCTAACCATGAAAAGTTGAAGCATATATTGACATCTTTAATATTGTATAAATTGAAAATTGAGTTGTGAAGATTTAATAAAATCGCTTCTAAGTCTCTATAAAATTTTTTTTCATAATCAGATTCAAGATCAATTTCAAAATCTAAGATTGTATTATTCATTGAAAGAGGACAACTCCATTTTTAGACTTATTATAAGAGTGTAAGAAATATAAAATTTTATTGTTCTATACAGTAATTCAGGATGCTTTTATTAAGGAATTTTAATCATACTTCACAGGCTACAGGTCACCATTAGCAGTACGAAACCTAGCTAAGTTATAATAGCGCATATACGTTGTAACATCATTTTCCATTTGTTCACAAGTTGGTAGTGGTATTTTCAATAGACAGGTGGATTTTACCATTAAACAACTGCATTAGCCGAATAAGCATGTTAATTCATTACTAAACAACCGAAAAACTTCTGTCGCGTAACGATGCTTTTGATTTTCCGCGACTACAAATTCCCCATAGAATGATTGGCCTGTCTAGTGGCCGAGCAAGGACGCTCGGACAAGGCAATCTTTTATAGCGGGATGAAGGCTGACTCTATAGGAGCGGCAGCTCCGCCAGCCTGAACAGCTCAACAAGCGACCAACATGGATGTAGGAAGCTAGAATAAAGCAGGAGCACTTATCGAGATGTTTAGATTGGGTAAGTTTGCGCAGCGAGACTTAATAAGCATCGCTACGCTAAAAGTAATCCCACTAGCTAGGCTTGCAACTTAATGACTGGCTCTACCCATTTACGGTTTACGCCACTAATTAGTGCTTTAACCGCACTATGCATTATGTTGCTGTCTTGGGCCACGCCAAAGCTTGCTGCTTGCCCTGCGACCTTCATCTCGATATAACAAACTGCTGCTACACCTGAGCCACTGCCTATAGAGTGTTCGTGATAATCTACCACTTCTAATGGTTGGTAAGTTAAGCTTCGAATGGCTTCTACCGCCGCATCTATTGGGCCATTACCTGTGCCATGAATATGCTGTTTAACTCCCTTATACTTGACTTCAATGTCGATTCTTTGCTGTCCATCGGCTGCACTAGACATAGTAGAGTTCACCAACTCTAGCGGTGCACTTTGTTGCAAGTATTCTTGCGTAAACAAGTCTACAATTGCCTCAGAGTCTGACTCTTTACCTGTTTTGTCATTCATTTGTTGCACAATACGTGAGAACTCTATTTGTAACTTACGAGGTAGTTGAAGCCCTGCCGCCCTTTCCAATAAAAAGCTGACGCCGCCTTTGCCTGATTGACTATTTACCCTAACCACTTCATCGTAGTTACGGCCTAAATCAGCGGGATCAATAGGTAAGTAAGGGACTTTCCACAATTCATCTTTTTTCTGTACCGCTAGGCCTTTTTTAATGGCATCTTGATGGGAGCCAGAAAACGCCGTAAATACTAATTCGCCTACGTAAGGGTGCCTAGGATGCACAGGTAACTGATTACACTCTTCAACCAACTTACGGGTTTGATCAATATTAGAAAAATCCAAGTTAGGGTGAATACCTTGGGTGTACATATTCAAGGCTAGTGTCACTAAGTCGACATTACCAGTACGCTCTCCATTGCCAAACAAACAGCCTTCAACACGGTCAGCGCCGGCCATTAAAGCAAGCTCTGCAGCAGCGACAGCTGTGCCTCTGTCGTTATGGGGGTGCACACTTAAAATAATATGTTGGCGCTGTTTTAGATGGGTATGCATCCACTCAATTTGATCTGCGTAGGTATTGGGAGTATTCATCTCTATGGTGGCAGGCAAATTGATAATCATTTTGTTATCTGCACTTGGATCCCAAATTTTAACAACGGCATCGCATACTTCTTTGGCAAAGCGTAACTCTGTACTTGAAAATACCTCAGGAGAATATTGATATGTCCAATTAACCTCAGGGGCAGTCGCTGTTAACTCTTTCACCCATTGAGTACCTTGAGTCGCAATATTCTTAACCCCTGCTTTATCGGTTTTGTAGACAATTTCGCGAAATGCCGGAGCCAAAGGGTTGTACATATGTAAAATGGCTTGCTTGGCGCCTCTCAAGCTCTCAACTGTTTTTTCAATTAAGTCATAACGGGCCTGTACCAAGACTTCTATGGTTACATCATCCGGTATATGGTTACCTTCTATCAATAAGCGAACAAAATTAAAATCAGTCTCTGAGGCAGAAGGAAAGCCTACTTCAATTTCTTTAAAGCCTGTGGCTACTAAGGCTTTAAAAAACCGTAACTTGGTTTCTATAGACATAGGATCAATCAAGGCTTGATTACCATCACGTAGGTCGGTACTCATCCATATTGGCGCTTTTTCAATTCGCTTACTTGGCCATTGTCGATTTTTTAAATCAATGCCATAAAAAGGCTGATATTTTGTGTTTGGATGGTTAATCATTTTTAAGTCCGAATATCTATGAATGAGTCTGTCACTATAATAGCTAACTTACTATCGAATAAGATTGCGAAAAACACCCAAAAAACACTACCCAAGCAACTTTATTGCTATAAAATAAATATTTATAAAATAAATTGCCACCATTACGGATTTACATGAAATTTGACAAGTACGATCGTTTAATCCTTGAAATAATTCAGCAGCAAGGCCGCATCTCTAATCAAGAGTTAGCAGAAGCCATTAACTTGTCGCCTTCGCCCTGCTTGCGGCGAGTCAAGCAGTTAGAAGAAGCTGGATTTATAGACGGTTATGTGGCCTTACTTGATGCCAAAAAATTAGGCTTGTCTTTAGTGTCATTCATGCAAGTGAGTATGGATAAACACACGCCAGAGCGCTTTAATCATTTTGAGGCAGAAATTGCCAAATGTAATGAGGTATTAGAGTGCCATTTAGTGACAGGGCAAACCGCTGATTATCTACTTAAAGTCATTATAAAAGACATGGATGGATTTCAGCACTTTTTATTAAACAAGCTTACCCCAATAGATGGCGTAAGCGGCGTGCAGTCGTCTTTTGTGTTGAAGTCTCCTGTGAACACAAGAGCCTTGCCTATATTATAAACCCGTAGCCAAGGCGGACACTTTTCAAACGCTTTATAACTGTTAATTGCTCTCTTCTGCGACTTTTTTATCTTTAATCGATTGAGCGATAGCACGGAATTCGTAAGTGGGATAGATATCCGTTTCAAAAATCCCCCAAGCAGATTTTTCAATGGCTAAGTTCAAAGTACGTAGGTCTTTAGGGTGTATCTTTACAGTAATAACCTGCCCTAGCCCCATCATCACATACCATGAATCTATTTCTACCCCTTTGGGCGGGAAGGATTGCCAAAAACGGTTTTCATCCATCTTTTGCTGAAGCTCAGTTAAGCTTTTATCTTGTTGATGTTTAAGCACTACTGACACCAAGATTTTATCGCTATCAATGCTGGTGTCTTCTTGTGCAGTTGCCCCTTGCATGAAACCCAAAAGCACTAGAAATGGGATAAGTGTAAGCCTGATAATATGAACCATAAATATAACCCTTATTTGATGTTTTAAAGAAAACCGCACAATGAATATACACTCAAATGATTAGGACCTAAAACCGTCTTTAAGGAATAATTTAAGGCTAATATCTAGCTCATCTTGAGGATTATGAGCTTTGGTGGGATTGAATAGATCACAAAACATAGATGCTTCGCAATCTACTCCTTTAATTTGATTTATTGACCGTAAATAGCCACTGTAACTTTACCCTTGGTATCAATACTGGCGCGGTACATTCCCTCAGAATTAAAGGGCATGGCTATCTTGCCTTTGCTATCCATAATGATCACCCCACCAGAGCCTGCTTCTGGTGATAACACCCCATGGATCACATCATCACCCGCTTCTTGAATGGTTTTACCTGCATATTTAACTCGGCTACAAATATCTGCTGCCACATGATTACGAATAAAGTACTCACCGTGTCCAGTGGCAGAAACCGCACAACTTTCATTGTCGGCCCATGTCCCTGCGCCAATAATGGGTGAGTCTCCAATTCTGCCCCAGCGCTTTGCTGTCATACCACCGGTAGAAGTCGCTGCAGCTAGATTTCCGTGTTTATCTAAAGCAACCGCTCCCACAGTTCCAAATTTGTAATCCACCACTTCGGGGTCAATATTCATGGCGTGATCATTTTTTAAAATGTTTTGCTTCACTTTTTCAAGGGCTTTTTGGCGCCTTTCGGTATCAAAGCTAGTGTTAGTGGTCATCTCAAGGCCATTAGCCTCTGCAAACTGGTCAGCACCTTCACCACTTAACATAACGTGTACTGATTTGTTCATTACCAACTGGGCTGCAGCAATTGGGCTTTTTGTTCTTTTTACACCTGCTACAGCGCCTGCTTGTTTGTCTTGGCCGCGCATAATAGATGCGTCTAGTTCATGCTCGCCATCCCATGTAAATACCGCGCCAATACCTGCGTTGAATAACGGAGATGCTTCCATCACTTGTATAGCTTTAATCACCGCATCTTCGCTTGTACCACCTTTGACTAGAACGGCATACCCCGCCTTTACCGACTCGGCAAGCTTAGCCCTGTACTGTGCCTCTCTCTCATCAGAGAGGTTAGCTTTGGTAATCGTCCCTGCGCCGCCATGTATTGCTAAAGCTATGGGAGGATCTGTTTTGGCATAAGAATTAATAGTAAATATGGTAAGTGCAAAAAGAAGGTAATGTTTCATTGAGGGTTCCAGTTATTTTTCACTACAGCTAATCAAAAGAGTACCGCTATTGTCAATAAAACAACGACCATCAGTAAACTTTTGCGATAAGTAGTGACTAGCTGCACATCACACTTTCACTTTAAAAACTTATGAATACCAATGTGCGAAGTACATAAATGAAGGAAGTTATAAGCCCTGATGCGACCGACATGAATGTCGAAAGATAAACTAACGCAGTTACCGAGATTGTATTGAAGGCTGTGAATAATCTTAGTGAGCTAAGTACATACTTAAGCCTAAGTGTTAACCTAACCACCCTAAATACAGCACAAACTGCATACAAGCTAAAGCGAATACCCCAGCCAATATATCGTCTACCATAATGCCAAAACCACCATGGACGTGTTTATCTAAGTAGCTAATAGGCCAAGGTTTGAGTATGTCGAATATTCTAAACAACACAAAACCCAGTAATAGGGTTTGCCAACTCAGGGGGACAGCTATCATAGTAATGAGCATACCTGCCACCTCATCCCATACTATGGAAGAGTCATCATGAACCTGCATATCATTAGCTGTAATACCGCAAATCCATATACCCGCTAGGCTAGCAACTAGACTAACAGCAATATAAACAGGTAGTGAGGTGTATAGGGTCAGCACAATAACCAGAGGTAAGGCCGCTAAGGTACCAAAGGTACCTGGTGCTTTGGGGGCTAAGCCACTACCAAACCCCAAGGCCAAAAAGTGCACTGGATTTAGCATGCTAACGCGCTGGCGAATTTGTTTGTCCAAAGCTAAGCGTTCCTTATCAGGCGGTTGGGCTTAAAAGTGTTCGTAGCCTAAGTGGGTGAACTCATAAGCTTGATCATTTTGACGTAGTTCTAGTTTCTCTGCGACACCAGTTAACTGTCCTATGCACGTAGCTTTAATGTTAGCACTGGCTAGGTTGGTCTCAAGTAGTCCCTTTTGCTCTTCACTTACCGTAAATAGCAGCTCGTAATCATCACCAGCACTTAATGCAAAACCTATGGCTTCATCTGCCGTAACTGATTCTATCATTGCCTGTGACAAGGGTAATTTATCAACATGGATAACGGCGCCACATTGAGAAGCTCTAAGGATATGCTGAATATCAGACACCAAGCCATCAGACAAATCGATACAACTGTTAGCAATTCGCCTTAAACTTGTGCCTACCAATAGTCTTGGTGTGGGGTAATCCAATCGATTAACCAAAAAGTTGTGATGCTCTGGATTATCGATTTTACGCTTAAGCTGCGCCAATTGTAGCCCAACCCCTGCATCACCTAAGGTACCTGTGGCATAGATGAAATCACCGGGCTTGGCTTGGCTGCGGGTTAAAGCTTGATCAAAGGGAACAAAACCTTGTGCAGTAATAGTGACAGCTAGAGGGCCATGTACGGTATCACCGCCAATTAGTTGCACAGAATAGTAGTCAGCATGCTCTCTTATACCTCTAGAGAACTCTTCTAACCAAACTTGGTCAACTTCTGGCAAGCTAAGGGACAAGCTGATCCAAGCAGGCTCAGCCCCCATGGCAGCTAGATCACTTAGATTAACGGCAATCGCCTTTTGAGCAATAGCATGAGGGTTAGTAGAAGGTAAAAAGTGCACACCACTTAACAAGGTGTCTGTGGTTGTCACAAGTGCTTGGCCTTCTGGAATGTGAGTAACCGCTCCATCATCCCCAATACCAATCACTACGTCTTTACGTTGTACACTTTGCTGCTTAAAAAAATCTTCAATAACTTTAAATTCTTTCACAATCACACTACTTCTAGTTGAACTGCATTTAGTGACAAGTCTTGTATCGCTGTTATTTAACTAAGAGCGCTCGTCTTTACGCAGAGTCTTGATGGCTTTATCAAGCACACCATTAATAAATTTATGGCTATCTTCTGCACCAAATGATTTTGCAAGCTCAATCGCTTCATTGATTACCACCTTGTAAGGTACATCAATTCGCGCAACTAGTTCGTAGGTTGCGATTCGCAAAATGGCAAACTCTACTGGGTCTAGCTCTTCAGGTAATCGACCTAAATAAGGCTTCATTTTTTTATCTAGCTCAGCACAATCTTTAACTACATTGCGCAATAACTCTAAAAAGTACTCAGTATCTACTTTTTGCATGTTATTGCTAGTGACTGTGCTCAGCTCAATTTGTTCTACTGGGTTCTTGGTCATTTGCCACGAATAAATAGCTTGTAACGCTAATTCACGGGAAAGACGACGTGCTTGAGGTTTCACCTATTTTGCCTCTTCAATATTGGCCAATACATTAACCATTTCAAGGGCACCAACAGCGGCTTCTGCACCTTTATTACCTGCCTTAGTACCAGAACGCTCAATAGCTTGCTCAATACTGTCAGTGGTAATCACACCAAAAGAAACCGGAACGCCATATTCTAAAGAAACCTGTGCAAGTCCTTTATTACATTCACCTGCAACAAATTCAAAGTGTGGTGTACCACCACGAATAACGGCACCAAGGGCGATAATTGCATCGTACTTATTTTGTTCAGCAAGTTTTTTAGCTGCAATCGGCAGCTCATATGCGCCAGGCACACGCACTAGCGTAATGTCTTGATCGTTAACTTCACCTTGTCTTTCAAGGGCATCAAGCGCACCATCAACTAAACTTTCAACGACAAAGCTGTTAAAACGCGAAACAACCAGAGCAAATTTTTTGCCTGTCGCACGCATGTTACCTTCAATAATGTTCATCTAAAAAACCTTACTAGAAAAATCGGCGCGCAGTTTAGCACACCTAACATGGGAAATATTGATAAATTTTGTACGATTTTTGTTTCTTAAACAGAAACGTACTCCACCACCTCAAGACCATAGCCAGACAAGGCATGATACTTTTTAGGCTTACTCAGCAAACGCATTTTTTTAACACCTAAGCTGGCTAAAATTTGACTGCCCACACCAACAGTTCTAGATGAGCCTGTCCAAGGCGCAGTTTCTGGCACTTCACCATTATCTTCAGCTTGAAATTGTTTTACTTGGGTTAACAAATCTTCATCTTTACCCAGTAGCACTAACACTCCGCCGTTTTCGGCAATGGTTTTAATGGCTTCGGGCAAGCCCATACTACGATTTATCGCCCGCTCAGATCCTAATAAATCGCTTAGGCTATTTAGCAGATGCACTCGGACCAGAGTTGGCGTATCACCATTAATGTCCCCTTTGCACATGGCAAAGTGAACTTGGTTATCAATTACATCTTTGTAGGTCACTAAATCAAACTCACCGAATTCTGTAGGCAACTTACACTTAGCCACTTGTTCAATTGTGGTTTCGTTTAAATTGCGGTACTCAATTAGGTCGGCAATGGTACCAATTTTCAAATCGTGCTTTTTAGCGAAAACTTCTAGCTCTGGACGTCTTGCCATGGAGCCATCTTCGTTTAATATTTCTACAATCACAGACGCTGGCTCACACCCTGCTAAACGTGCTAAATCAACACCAGCTTCAGTATGTCCAGCTCGATTCAATACTCCGCCTTCTTTACTGATAAGAGGAAAAATATGACCTGGTTGCACTATATCTTGCGCAACGGCATCTTTAGCAACCGCTGCAAGTATGGTTCTGGCACGGTCTGCTGCCGAAATGCCAGTAGTCACCCCTTTTGCCGCTTCTATCGACACTGTGAAATTAGTGGAAAACTGCGCTTCGTTATTATCTACCATTAGAGGTAAGTTAAGGGTTTTACAGCGCTCAGCTGTCATTGGCAGGCACACTAAACCTCTAGCGTGGGTAACCATAAAATTAATGGCTTCAGGAGTAACGTGCTGCGCCGCCATAATTAGGTCGCCTTCGTTCTCTCTGTCTTCATCATCCATCAAGATAACCATTTTACCTTGACGAATATCTTCAATAATCTCTTCACTGCTGTTAAATGACATATGTTTACTATCTTCTTTCATGGTGCAGAGCCAAGGCCCATACACTTAAATTACTTCAAGTAGCCGTTTTCTGCTAAAAACGCCATGCTTATATCTTTTTTACTCGTGTCCGAACTCGACTGCGCAGCCTTGTCCCCTAGCATAAGGCGCTCTAAATACCGAGCAATGACGTCTACTTCTAAATTTACCTTGGTACCAACTTGATACAAACCTATTATGGTTTCTTGTAGGCTATGGGGAATAAGGGTCAGTAAAAATTTAGCACCATCTACTTGATTGACAGTTAAACTTACGCCATCAACAGTTATCGAGCCTTTTTCAGCTAAATATTTAGCTAGTTCATCAGGTGCTTGCACCCATATTTCTACGTATCGGCCAACCTTAGAAATTGACAATACTTCACCTAAGCCATCTACATGACCACTGACAATGTGGCCACCTAAACGACCATTGGCCTGCATGGCTTTTTCTAAGTTGACTTTGCTGCCAGCCTGATAGGATGCAAAACCTGTACGCTTTATGGTTTCGTGAGATACATCAGCACTAAAGCCATGTTTTGATAACGCAACCACAGTTAAGCACACACCGTTGTTGGCTATACTGTCGCCAAGCTTAACGTCACTCATATCGAGCTTTTGTACTTTTATCGACAAACGAATGTCTTCACCGCTTGGGGTTAGGCTTTCGATAACTCCCACATCTTCAATAATTCCTGTAAACATAATCTCTCAGTTACTCTTTTTGGGATAACCGGTTATTCATTTACGAATAAAATGTGCGGTCATCTTTAGGTCTTTACCCACTTGCCTAACATCAGTTAGACACAAGTCGTGTACTTCATCCATAGATTCAATGGGCAAAGTATCAAACAAGTTCTGCCCGCTGCCCCCTATAAGTTTGGGCGCTTGGTATAAAATCAATTCATCTATCAAGTTATTTTGCAATAAGGCTCCTGCTAGCTTAGCCCCTGCTTCAACCCATATATCATTTATTTGCCGATTTGCCAGCTCTTCCATCACAGCTTTAAGATCTAACTTGTTTCCATTAAACGGCCCTTGCCATTGATTTACATGGCCTGCAAACCTGTGAGCGCTTTTTTTGCCATTAATAAGTAATACTTCACCGGCCTGTTGCGAACTGCCTTGCTGCAAAAGGTTTAAATTAGGTGGCAACTGGTTGCGGCCATCTAAAATAACCCTAAGTGGTTGTCGCAAATTTTCTAGCGCTAACTCATCAGAGCTCAGGCCCAGCTCCGCATAGCGCACATTTAGTGATGGGTTATCAGCTATGACTGTACCGGAGCCACTTAAAATCGCGCAACTTTTTGCCCTGTAGCGCTGCACATCTTGGCGTGCCTCTGCACCTGTAATCCACTGACTCAGACCGTTTTTAAGGGCGGTTTTACCATCTAAACTTGCTGCGAGTTTCACAGTAACTCTAGGCAAACCTTCAGACATGCGCTTAATAAACCCTAGGTTTAACTGCTCAGCAGCACTTTGTAATAACCCAGTATCAACGACTATGCCTGCTTGCTTTAGTATCTTTATGCCATTACCTGACACCACAGGATTTGGGTCTTGCATGGCTATAACGACTCGGCGCACCCCAGCTTTAACTAATGCCTCTGCACAAGGTGGTGTACGTCCAAAATGGCTACATGGTTCTAAAGTGACATATGCGGTAGCACCTAGTGCTAATTTCCCAGCTTGATTTAATGCATGGACCTCAGCATGGGGAGTACCGGCTTTTTGATGCCAGCCTTGACCAATAATTTCGCCAGATGGGTGCGTAATAACGCACCCCACATTAGGATTGGGAGAAGTCGTATATTGACCACGTTTTGCCAGCTGAATAGCTAACGCCATCATTTGATGATCGAGTACGGAAAATTCAGACACTATCTGTAACACCTAAGAGTCAAAAGGTAATATGTGGAGGGTAAGGCTAGTCGCCAAGTCGAGCGATTTCTTCACCAAACTCACGAATATCTTCAAACGAACGGTAAACAGACGCAAACCTTACATAAGCTACTTTGTCTAGCTCTTTTAAGGATGTCATAATGAGATTACCTAAAAATTCACTGCTCACTTCTCGTTCACCTGTAGCCCTTAATGAAGACTTAAGGCGACTGATACACTGCTCAACTTCTTCAGTACTAACAGGGCGTTTTTCTAACGCTCGCTGCAATCCTGCTCGCAACTTGTCTTCATTGAAAGGTTCGCGAGACCCATCTCGCTTTACAATACGGGGCATCACTAGCTCTGCCATTTCAAAGGTGGTAAAGCGCTCTTTACACACAGTACATTCTCGACGACGTCGTACATGGCTGCCATCCGACACCAAGCGAGAGTCGATAACTTTAGTTTCTTGTACAGAACAAAATGGGCAATGCATGTTGATTTCTATGTGGACAATTTCAATCTGAGTAAACTAACAAAATTCCACCCTTAGGCATATATCTTGGATACAAAAAAGCCAACTTTCGTTGGCTTTTTATTGTTAATTGTTTGTTTTTAACCCATTAACCATAAACAGGGAACTGCTCACATAGGGTAACCACTTCACTTTTCACTTTCGCAATTACTGCTTGGTCATCAATGTTGTCTAGTACATCACAGATCCAATTAGCAACTTGCTTAGCTTGCTCTTCTTTAAATCCACGGCGAGTAATTGCTGGTGAACCAATACGTAGACCACTGGTTACAAACGGAGAGCGTGGGTCATTAGGTACTGAGTTTTTATTAACAGTGATGTTAGCGTTACCAAGGGCTGCGTCTGCGTCTTTACCTGTGTATTCTTTACCGATTAGGTCTAATAAGAACAAATGGTTATCAGTACCGCCTGATACAACTTTATGACCACGCTCTTGGATAACCGCAACCATAGCTTTAGCGTTAGCCACTACTTGCTCTTGGTAGGCTTTGAATTCTGGTTGTAATGCTTCTTTAAAAGCAACCGCTTTAGCTGCAATCACGTGGCACAAAGGACCACCTTGACCACCCGGGAAAACCGCACTATTTAGCTTTTTGTAGATAGCTTCGTCACCACAAGAAGATAAAATTAACCCGCCACGAGGGCCTGCTAGTGTTTTGTGAGTTGTTGTTGTTACAACGTGAGCATGAGCCATTGGGCTAGGATATACGCCTGCTGCAACTAAACCTGCAACGTGAGCCATGTCTACTAACAAGTAAGCACCAACTTTATCTGCGATTTCACGGAATTTTTGCCAATCAACAATACCCGAATAAGCAGAGAATCCACCTATGATCATTTTAGGTTTGTGCTCTAGCGCTAATGCTTCAACTTGAGCCATGTCGATTTCACCTGTTTCAGGGTGTAATCCGTATTGAACCGCATTGTATGTTTTACCAGAAAAGCTCACTGACGCACCATGAGTTAAGTGACCGCCGTGTGCCAAACTCATACCTAAAACCGTATCGCCTGCTTCTAGCAAGGCCATAAATACAGCAGAGTTAGCTTGTGAACCAGCATGTGGTTGCACGTTAGCGTAATCACAACCAAATAATTGCTTAGCTCTTTCTATGGCTAAGTCTTCTGCAATATCAACATACTCACAGCCACCGTAGTAACGCTTGTGAGGGTAACCTTCTGCATATTTATTTGTAAGCTGTGATCCCTGTGCTTCTAGTACACGTGGGCTGCAATAGTTTTCAGAAGCGATCAGTTCGATATGATGCTCCTGACGTTGGTTTTCATCTTGAATCGCTTGGTACAATTCTGGGTCGAAATCAGCAATATTCATATCACGTGTTAGCATCACATATCCTCAACATAAACGGGGTTTAATACGGTAAACAATTTTGCGCATAGTTTAGTGATTTTAAACGATTTGTATAGTGGCTTTGTGGCATGAGAAACAACCAAAAGTTGTAACGATTTATGCAGACTTCAATTTCATCTAGCCTGAGTGATAGATTCTGGGTATTGCACACCTAATTGAGCGCGGATTTCATCCATGATTTTGAGCACACCGATACTATCTTGGTGAGACATTAGGTCACTGCACAATTTACCTTGCTCAATACAATCCATCACTTCTGCAATTTCGTATTCAAAGCCATTGGCTGCGTGAGGGATCTCTATAGCTTGTATACATTCATCATGCTTGTAAAAATACGCTGCGTCTGCATCCCAAAAGCAATGAGGCAAAACTAAGTAGCCTTGGCTACCCACTATATGCATGCTATTGCTGGCGTGTGCTGCCATCGAACTTGAAAACTGGGCATAGACTCCTGATGCATAGCTAAGTGTAACCATCTCCTGCTCATCTACCCCTTGCTCTGTTAGCTTGCCGGCACTTTGAATAGTTCTTGGATGCTCACCTAAAAAATACTGACTTAGGCTAATACTGTAAATCCCCAAGTCAAGTAAGGCGCCACCAGCAAGTTCAGGTTTAGCTAAGCGCTCTTTAGGTTGCTCTCTATTTTGAAACGCGAATCCAATATTTGACTGAATATATTGAATATCGCCAATAATACCTTGTTCAATACTTTTTTTAGCTTGGCTTAGCACAGGCATAAACCTGCTCCACACACCTTCTTGCAGTAACACTTTATTTGCTTTGGCCAAATCCACTAAGTACTGCATTTGCGCAGCGGTTACTGTGCATGGTTTCTCTACCAGCACATGCTTGCCAGCCTGAAGACACTGTTTTGCTTGTTCAAAATGAAAACTATGGGGCGTGGCAATGTAAATAACATCAATGCTAGGGTCATTTAAAAGCGCTTCATAATTTGTGTAGATGTTATCAATGTCATATTGTTTGGCAAAAGCCTCGGCTCGCTCTTGGCTGCGACTTGCCACTGCAGTTATTTTCCCCTTAGGAGAGACTTTCATAGCGGTAGCAAATGTGTTGGCTATAGAGCCAGGACCTAATACGCCCCAGTTGATCATTCTCATTTTGAACCTCGTTGTCGGCTTTTAAAGTGAAAATTCTACGCCAGCAATATTTAAAGCGCACGATTTATTCACTATCCCTTTTACCCTAGCCTCTTGGTGAATTAGAATATTGCTCATACATAGCAACAAAAGTAACTTAATATTATGGCGCAGTACGTTTACAGCATGTTGCGGGTTGGAAAAGTCGTTCCTCCTAGCAAACATATTTTAAAAAATATTTCTCTTAGTTTCTTTCCTGGAGCCAAAATTGGCGTGTTAGGTTTGAACGGTTCGGGTAAATCCACCTTATTAAAAATTATGGCTGGTCTTGATAAAGACATTGAGGGAGAAGCTATTCCTCAAGCAGGACTGAAAATTGGGTATTTGCCCCAGGAGCCGCAGCTTGATGAAAGCAAAGATGTTCGTGGTAACATCGAAGAAGCCGTTCAAGATGTAGTGCATGCCTTAAAAAGAATTGAAGAAGTTTACGCTGAGTATGCTGAAGAAGGGGCTGACTTTGATGCCCTTGCTAAAGAACAAGGTGAGCTTGAAGCCATTATTCAATCTAAAGATGGCCACAACTTAGACAACGCTCTGGAAAGAGCCGCCGATGCGCTGCGCCTTCCCCCTTGGGATGCAGACGTAAGTAAGCTATCTGGTGGTGAACGCCGACGTGTCGCCTTATGTAAATTGCTACTCGAAAAACCCGAAATGTTATTACTAGACGAACCCACCAACCACTTAGATGCTGAATCTGTGGCTTGGTTAGAACGTTTCTTACATGACTACGAAGGTACAGTAGTTGCCATTACCCATGATAGATACTTCTTAGACAATGTAGCCGGGTGGATCTTAGAACTAGACCGCGGCCAAGGTATTCCTTGGGAAGGTAACTACTCTTCATGGCTTGAGCAAAAAGATGCTCGCCTAGAACAAGAGGAAAAAGCTGAAAGCGCTAGACAAAAGTCAATTAAAACCGAATTAGAATGGGTACGCTCTAGTGCCAAAGGTCGCCAATCAAAAAGTAAAGCACGTATGGCTCGCTTTGAAGAGCTAAATACCGGTGACTACCAAAAACGTAACGAAACCAGTGAGCTGTTTATTCCACCAGGCGAGCGCTTGGGAGATAAAGTGTTTGAAGTCTCTGGATTACAAAAGTCCTACGGTGACAGATTACTTATCGATGACCTTAATTTCAAAATGCCTAAAGGCGCCATAGTAGGCATCATTGGACCAAACGGTGCCGGTAAATCAACCCTATTTAGAATGTTGACCGGACAAGAAAAACCCGATGCCGGCACTATAGATATCGGCGACACAGTACAGCTAGCCAGTGTTGATCAATTCCGTGATCATATGGATGGCAACAATACTGTTTATAAAGAGATTTCTGATGACTCAGATATTATTCGTATTGGTAATTTTGAGTTAAATAGCCGCGCTTATTGTGGACGTTTTAACTTTAAAGGCTCTGACCAACAGAAGTTCATAAAAGATTTATCAGGTGGTGAGCGTAACCGTGTTCATTTGGCAAAACTATTAAAAGCCGGTGGCAATGTGCTACTTCTGGATGAGCCAACCAATGATCTAGATGTTGAAACTCTACGGGCATTAGAAAATGCCCTGTTGGAGTTCCCTGGTTGTGCCATGGTAATTTCCCATGATAGATGGTTCTTAGACAGAATAGCCACACACATTATGGATTACCGAGACGAAGGTAAAATTAACTTCTTCGATGGTAACTACACAGAATATGCCGCTTGGCTTAAAGCTACCTATGGAGCGGATGTCATCGAACCCCATAGATTAAAATACAAAAAAATTAGTAAATAATTTTTACAACCTAAATAAAAACGCGGGTAAAGCCCGCGTTTTTATTTTCTGAACAATTAGCTTCAACTCAGATTATGAACACTAACCAATTGAGTTAGTTTGTTATAGTATTACAAACTTAAGTTTTCGACTCCTTCAAAAAAGTACCCGTAAATGCAAGCAAAAGCCCCAGAAAATCTTGTTGGATTAACGCCAATTATTCTTTTTATGTCTTTAATTATTGGCAGTGGAATAATTACCCAAGACTTTTCTAGTATGCCTATTTTAGTGGCATTTATGATTTCAGCTGGGTACGCATTATTTTTAAATAACAAAGCAGCGCCGTTATCCTTACCTGAAAAAGTTGATATTTTCTGTCAGGGTGGCGGCGACAAAACTATAATTTTGTTAGCTGTTATTTTCCTGTTAGCCGGAGCATTTTATGCTGTCACTATCGATATCGGGGCCCGTGATGCAACTGTAAATTGGGCGCTTAACTATGTGCCAACCACATACTTATTACCTGGCTTATTTGTGATTTCTTGCTTTGTAGCATTTGCCATGGGCACATCCATGGGAACAATCACAGCAATCACCCCAGTAGGCATTGGCTTTGCAGAAAGTTTAAACCTACCTACAGCTCTGACGGTCAGTATAGTTGTAGGTGGCGCTATGTTTGGTGACAACCTCTCTTTTATTTCAGATACCACAATTGCCGCTACTCGAACTCAAGGCGTGCAACTTAAAGATAAGTTTAAAGCCAACCTAATTATTGTGTTACCTGCTGCCTTGATCACCGCTATATGTTTGCTTTGTGTAGAAATAGACGGTAGCTCGGTAGTCACGACTTCTGACTATGATTTATGGTTAATACTCCCCTACTTACTAATAATAGTGTGCGCTTTACTGGGGATGAATGTACTAAGTGTATTAGGTGTAGGTATTGTTAGTGCCTGTGTTATAGGTATGTCAAAAGGGTTATTTACCTTTTCAACAATGTTTTTAAGCATACAAAAAGGCCTAGAGTGGATGCAAAATATGGCAGTCATTGCCCTATTAATTGGCGGCATAGTCGCCTTAATGAAAGCCTATGGCGGAATTCAGTGGTTAGTTACCAATACCACTAAAAGTATATCCACTAAAAAAGGGGCTGAGTTTGGTGTTGCCACTTTAGTTAGCGCACTAGATATCGCCACTGCCAATAACACCATAGCTATTGTTTCTACGGGCCCAATTGTACAAGATTTAGCCAAACGCTTTTCTTTAGATCCAAGGCGCACTGCTAGCCTACTTGATATTTTTTCATGTGGGTTTCAGGGCTTGATACCCTACGGCGGACAAATATTAGCGGCTGCTAGTCTGGCTGGAATATCACCATTATCCCTCAGCTTTTATGCCTGGTATCCCATGTTGATTATAGTATTTGGCTGCCTTGCTATTATTACAGGCTTACCTAAATTCAAAAACAAAGTTGAAAGTGATTTTTCAGAAAATCATCAATAAAGCAGCAATTTAATTTGAGCTCCCTCAAAACCTTTAATGTTTAGCTTTGCATCACCATGCTCAGCGACAAAAGCAAAACCACCTAGCCCTAAAAGACCTCAGCTAGTCACTTAGGTTTAATGTGTTCATCACTGGTGTTCTTTCACAATAATAATGCATTTTAGCGCCATAAGTGTGCGCTTTTTGAGCACATTCGTAACCAAAACCCCATCAAACCAGTTGGTCAGGTTTTTTTAGGGGCTGGCATAACTATTGCTCTTCTCAAGTAATTGCAGCACAAATCATCGTAAGAATGATAGCAGCAAGACATACACACAATAAAAACTACCCCACCTCAATAGGCGATTGTTGAGTTAAATGGATACGGAGATACACCTTGAGAACGCACAAACTTAGTAAATTATCCTTAGCAATTGGAGCCATTACAGCTGCATCACTGACTCTAGCAATCAACGCACAAGAAATGGAAAAGATATCGGTTGTAGGCGTAAAAGATGAAAATATGATTATGCCTCCTGAGTCTAACAGCGCATATGGCTTTGATATGTCCTTAGTAGAAACACCACGCTCTGTGACAGAAGTCAGTTCAGATCTAATAGAAGCCTACGGACTGCGAAGTGTTGATGACTTAGTAAGAATGACTCCTGGCGCATTCACCAGTTCATTTTTTGGTATACAAGGCGCTATGGATATTCGTGGAGAGTCTGCCGATAACTATTTCAGAGGTTTTCGCAGAATAGCAAACCCTGGCGCTTTCAAAACTAATATCCGCGGTGCTAAGCAGTTAGAAGTCATGCGAGGACCTGTAAGCCCTTTATATGGAACAGGCAGTGTTGGTGGGCAGCTGAATTACTCACCTAAATCAGCAAAATCAGACGCCACTAAATACATAGAAACAGTAACGGGAAAAGTAGACTTAACCCTAGGTACCTATTCACAAAAAATATTAGCTGGTGAAATTGGCACCCCCTTTAAACTGGGTGACAAACAAGGTGGTATTTATGTCTTTGCTGAGGCAGAGAACTCAGGCTCATTTTACAATAATTACGAACCCACCAATGAAATGCTCCAAGTGGCTATCGATTTGGATATAACCGACACCACTACCATGGAATTTGGTTTCCAAGCTCAAACTTCTGATAGTATCCAAGTACCTGGCTGGAACCGCGTTACCCAAGACTTAATAGATAATGGCACTTACATAACAGGTGCAGCTCCAATTAGAAACAGTGACAATCCTATTGGTGCAGACCGTTTGTTACCGCAAGAGTCAGGTTTTATTACCTCTGCTGCTCCTTATTTTATAAACTCATCTTTCTCAAGCGTAGGCTCTTTTTGTAGCCCAGGAGATGCAGAGAACTATAACTTCACCTACAACGAGATGTTCTTATCCTGCCCAGGGGCACCAGGCTTCATTGATGGCTATGCACTAACGGATCCTGGCACCACAAAAATTGATCATAAAACTACATTTATTGATGATATAGACTTTGCTGACTCAACAGCCTTTACCGCATACTTAGACTTTACAACTTACCTTGATGACATGGTTTGGAAAAACCAGTTTTACTATGACTACATGGATCATACTAAGTACCAGAGTTGGGGATTTACAGCTGATTACCCAGGTGCAAAAGCTGCAGAGTTCCGCTCAACTTTAATGTTTGATACCCAAGGAGATGACTTCTTAGTACAACATATTGTTGGAGCTAGCCTAAGAAACGAAGACCTTGATTTAAACCACGCCTTTTTTGATGAAACCTTTGACTTTAGGGATATCTCTGTTGGTCCGACAGCCAATGATAGAATTGACTGGGCGGTAACAGACCCCTATGAAGATGCGACAATTCTATATGATGAAGACGGTAACCCAACCGGGCTAGAAGGCACTGTGCGCCGTAACTATAATGAAGAACAAGTATCAAATGTGACTAATTTAGGTATTTTTTACCTAGCAGATATTAGTTTTGAGAAATTATCTGTACTTGTGGGCGCACGTTATGATTACTATGACGTAGAAGCTGAAGAAGAAGCGGTTTCTTTACTAGGTATCCCATTTGGAGATGGTGTACATAAAGATACTGAATCTGCACTTAGCTATAACCTAAGCCTTTCTTATGCCACTGAATCTGGCTTTATCCCCTATGTGACTTATGCTAAAGCTAACTCTTTAACCACTAACCAACTTGGTGGCATTATTGCTAGCAGTGTAGACAATGGAGAATATCTGGCTGATTCTGAGTTGGTTGAACTTGGATTAAAATACAGTAATGAAGAAGATACTATCTACACAGCATTATCTATCTTCGACCAAGACAAGACAGACCGCATAGGCCAAGCTCAAGCATTAGTAGCGGTATCTAGTACTGGGGTTGAGTTTGAAGCTCGTGCACTGTTGAATGAAAACTTCTCAATAACAGCAACTGCCACTCACATAGAGACAACAGAGGTGAGTGACGGTGCCCTTGCAATCATCAATGGTGCTGACTTTGCTTTACAAAATGGTTTAGAACCATACCAAGTATATGGTGGCCGTATTGGTGGTGACAGATCTACTTTTGTTGGCACAGGTGCAGAGTTAGACCGTGGCGGTTTACCAGACAATACTATGAGTTTTTATCTAAACTACGTACAACCAGCTGGAGATGGAAAAGTCACAGCGAGTACAGGCTTTGGTTGGGCTGATGAGACTTACACTGATGTATTAGAAACCATATTGTTACCTAGCTACATGGTATGGACAGCATCAATGGGTTATGTGACGGATAGTTATGAAGTTTTACTTTCAATCAATAACTTATTTGATGAAGAGTATTATACCTCTGCTGACCTATTTGATTCTGTCGTTGTGAAGCCATCTGAAGGTAGAACAGGCTCAGTTATGTTTAGTTATAAATTCTAAATTTTAAAAAATAAAATTACCGACTAACCTTTATATTAAGGTGTAATAAAAAATGCCTAGCTTAATTAAGCTGGGCATTTTTATATTTACCCTTCGGGGGATTTATTACCCAAACCAAACGAACAGCTTGAATACTCGAAAGTTTATCCTGACCCTATGAATTAAATAAAAATATGCTAAATTAAACCTCAAATAATGACGGTGCAGTAATGATGAAACAAAGTGAAGACAGCCAAACAATCTCTACTCTTCAAGAGTTACATCACATTACCTCTAATAATCACCTCAACTTAGATGAAAAAATTCAAAAATTACTAGAGCTTGGCTGTAAGACTTTTTCTTTACCTATAGCCATAGTGAGTCGAATTGCAGAAGAAAATTACGAAGTTAAATATGCCCACACTCCTAATGGCGAAGTCAAACCAGGTGACACATTTGAATTAGGCATTACTTACTGCGTTCATACTTTAAACAGTGACAAACCTTTAGCTTTTTCACATGTAGGCAACAGTGAAATAAAAACCCACCCATGTTATAGCTCTTTTGCATTAGAGAGTTATATCGGTGCTCCTCTTATAGTTAATGATAAACCATACGGTACTATTAATTTTTCTAGTCCCGATGTCCGAGAACAAGCATTCAGCGCTAGTGATCTAGAACTAATCGTACTTTTTTCCCAATGGGTCGGTTACGAAATTAGCCGAAATATATTTGAAAAACATCTAGCCAGACAGCAAAACATGCTCGAAATGATGAGCGAACAAGCAAACGTAGGGGCTTGGGAGTTGGATGTTGATAGCGGTAACCTTTATTGGTCCGACATGACCAGAAAAATTCATCAAGTAGCAGATGACTTTATACCCACCTTAGAAAACGGTATTTCATTCTACAAAGAAGGTAAACACAGAGACCACATATCAGAAGTCGTGCAAAAAGCAATTGAAACCGGTGAACCTTGGAACGAAGAACTCATAATTGTAACCGCCAAAAATAAAGAAGTGTGGGTAAGGGCCATTGGCTCAGTTGTAATGGAGCAGGGTAAATGTGTTGCTTTGTATGGCTCCTTTCAGGATATAGAAGAGGAAGTCAGTAATCGTAATTCGCTTATAAAAGCCAAAGAAACCGCTGAAGAAGCTGCCCGAGCCAAAAGCCAATTTTTGGCAAATATGAGTCACGAAATACGCACCCCAATGAATGGAATTTTAGGCATGCTTCAGTGGTTAGAAAGAAGTGGCCTTAATAGCCAGCAATTAACCAATGTTAACATCGCCCAATCGAGTGCTGAGTACCTGCTAGTTATCCTTAATGATATTTTAGATTTGTCAAAAATCGATGCTCAAAAACTCAAAATAGAATATGAAACATTTTCTATATCTTCTTTTTTGAATGAATTTGTTGAAATGATGCAACCAGCATTTCATGACAAAAATGTAGATTTAGAACTTATTTCACCTACAAGTACGGACTTTTTGGTATCTGGCGATCCTTTGAGAATTCGCCAAATTTTACATAATTTAGTGGGCAACGCACTCAAGTTTACCAAACAGGGAAAAGTTTCCATCAAATGGCAACTTGACGTAACTGACACAGCGCAAGTATTCCATTGCCAAGTGACAGATACTGGCATCGGCATTACTGAAAAAGCCCAAAAAGATATATTCCACCCCTTCACTCAAGCAGACTCAAGCACCACAAGAAACTATGGCGGAACAGGTCTTGGTTTATCTATTGTTTATAGGTTATGCCAACTGATGGGCGGCGTTATTAATGTTAAAAGTAAAACAGGAATAGGTAGTACGTTTAGCTTTGAAATCCCGTTGGGTATCCCAGAAACTCAAGCCATAGAAGCCATGAAAAGCAAAGCTGTGCCAGAAACTCAAGCCATAGAAGCCATGAAAAGCAAAGCTGTGCCAGAAGCGGATATATCTAAACCTTTAGCAAAGACAATTAAAAAAGCCAGTAAAGTACTAGTTGTTGAAGATAACGAAATTAATCAAGTTGTAGTGATAGAGCTACTAAAACAAATGCAGCTAAAAGCTGTCGCTTGCGGTAACGGACTAGAAGCTATTAGTGCTTTGAGCAACTCCCAATTTGATATTGTTGTGATGGATTGTCAAATGCCCGTCATGGATGGCTTTGAAGCAACACAAAAAATCCGAAGTGGTGAATCAGGAGAAAGCGTAAAAGACATACCTATCATTGCATTAACAGCAAATGCCATGAAAGGGGATAGAGAAAAATGCTTATCTGTGGGTATGACTGACTACGTGAGTAAGCCATTAGATATCGACAAACTCGCCACCACCATACAAAAGTACATCACACCGGCTAACCAAATAACGCCTTAAATTATTTTAAGCAAATACCTTTTTGGCTCAATATTATCGAATACAGTCCAACAAGCCAGCATCATTGAGTAAATAACCCAACTATCATGTATTCAAGTTACACAATGTTAAACAATAGGAATACAAGATGCGCGCACAAGATTTAAATGAAGCAGTAAATACCTACTTTGATGCACTTTACCATTGCGACACTACCCTTTTAGACAAGGTGTTCCACCCAAGTTCAAGCTTGTTTGATGTAGATGAGGGTAAATTGCTGGTTGATCCTATAGCTAACTTTCGGCAAGACGTAGCTACCCGCCCTTCACCTGCCAGTGTTGGCCAAGAAAGAGAACAAGAAATCATCATGATTGATTGGTTATCTAAGGATTGCGCTACGGTAAAAGTGCGGTTGCGGGCCCACTCAAATATATTTGTCGACCATTTGAGTTTTGTAAAAGATGCAGATGGCTGGTGTATTGTATCCAAAGTTTGGCACTTAGAGCGCACAGTCTAAGCTCTAAAGGTAAGTAACAAGATATTTAAAAAGCCTTCACCTTTTAAAATAGCATGTAAAGATGCTGGTTTATGGATGAGATGGAGGCTAGTTAAGCTTCTCAGAAACCCACTACCCCTAGGCATTTTCTACTGTATAATATCCCCTTTCTACGCTGGCTTACTCATAAAATAGTAATATTTTTCAGTTTAGCAGTAACATTTTATTGAATGGCGCTTTTTTTGAACATCAAATCATGAGAAGTAGCAAGGTATACCATGACAGTTGAAACTTTCACCCCAAATAAAACCACTACATTAGAGACGCCAGTAAAAGTCTTAGAAGATAGCCCAACTCAAAAAGCGAACGGAACCAAAATTGGTTTTGTTAGCTTAGGCTGCCCCAAAAACTTAGTAGACTCAGAGCGCATTCTAACCCAATTACGCACTGAAGGTTATGATGTGGTTCCGACCTACAACGACTCTGACTTAGTGATAGTTAATACTTGTGGGTTTATAGACTCTGCGGTTCAAGAGTCTCTAGATACTATAGGTGAGGCACTTAACGAAAATGGTAAGGTGATAGTGACAGGCTGTTTGGGTATCAAAGAAGACGAAATCCGTGAAGTTCACCCTAATGTATTAGCCATTACCGGCCCCCATGCATATGAAGAAGTTGTCAATCAAGTGCATGAGCACCTACCCCAACCAGAACATAATCCGTACTTTAATTTGGTGCCAGATATTGGTGTAAAACTAACGCCACGGCATTATGCCTATTTAAAAATATCTGAAGGGTGTAACCATAGATGCACGTTTTGCATTATTCCTTCAATGCGTGGTGATTTAGTCAGCCGCCCCATTGGCAGTATTTTAGATGAAGCTAAACGCCTCAAAAATGCGGGAGTAAAAGAGTTACTAGTTATCTCGCAAGATACCAGTGCATATGGCGTAGACGTAAAATATAAAACAGATTTTTGGGACGGAATGCCGGTAAAAACTGACATGAAAGCCCTTTGTGAAAAACTTGGTGAAATGGGGATTTGGGTTCGTTTACATTACGTATACCCTTACCCGTCGGTAGATAAAGTCATGCCGTTGATGGCAGAGGGGAAAATACTGCCTTACTTAGATATTCCGTTTCAACATGCAAGTCCACGGGTGCTGAAGCTTATGAAGCGTCCCGCTGCAGCTGAAAAAACCATGGAGCGTATCAAAGCCTGGCGAGAAAAGTGCCCTAACCTAGTAATACGCTCTACCTTTATTGTCGGTTTCCCTGGTGAAACTGAAGAAGACTTCCAAATGCTCTTGGACTTTTTAGATGAAGCACAACTAGACCGTGTAGGATGTTTTAAATACTCTGATGTAGATGGTGCTAAAGCCAATGACTTACCAGATCCGGTGAGCGAAGAAGTTAAGCAAGAGCGCTTTGAACGCTTTATGCAAAAACAAGCGCAAATCAGTACTGCCAAACTAGCAGCAAAAATTGGCCTAGAGTATCAAGTTATCATTGATGAGGTCACCACTGAAGGCGCAGTCGGTAGATGTTATGCCGACGCTCCTGAAATCGACGGTAATGTTCATTTAACCGATGAGTTTGACGTTAAACCTGGTGATATTATCTGGGCACAAATAATCCATAATGATGAGCATGATTTATGGGCTGTTAAGGCTGAGGACTAAAAGACCCAGCTACAGTTTACATACAACCCAGTTAACATCTTAATTCAAAGATGTTAACTGGTTCTTTTATGACTGTTTATATTGCCCAAATACTGTTGCGCTCTCCATTTAGCGCCCGATTTTTAGTTTTCTTTGCTGCAAAATAGAATATTCCTGCAAACACAAACGCCACTACATCAACCATAACACTCCCAAAGTCTCTACTTGCCCATTGATTAAAACTAGCACTCAAGTGACTAGCTACACTGGTAAGAGGTATAAACAAACAAGCAAGGCAGCTAGCGTATTGTATATGGATTGCACTGACTGCGGCCCCCCGTAAAAAGCTATATATAACAGCAGCAAAAAAAACAAAGTAATAGCAGCCAAGATAGCTGTAGTTAATGTCTGCATTAAAAAAGTATAACCATTTACTAGAGAATAAGGTGACAGCAACCGCTAGCATAGAGCCTAAACAGACGCCCACTGTCAGGCTAGCCATAAAGCGATTTGAGAGACTCTGTATTGGCTCTTTCTTTCTGCGTTTTTCAAGCCATATTAAATTGCCGCTATAAAATAGAAACGCGCCTAATAGCCCCATTATAAAATATAACCAACGCCCTATATCGCCGCCAAAGCCACCAAAATGCAGCGAGAAGAAACTGGCTACATAAGACACATAATATTCATCGTCACTCATAGGAATACTGCTATAGGTCACATTGAGGTTATATGGGTGCAAGTAGATAAAATCACCGGTATTGTTACGCATCATTTCATTATTATTTTTAAGCGTAATACCCACCGAAGGCCGAGACGATAGTAAGCCTGAAAAAGCAATAGACTCAAGGTGATAACCATCTACAAGCGAATCTACTTTATCTAGGTAACTAGAGATAGGTGGTAAGTCGTCCATTGTATACTCTACCGCAGGGCTGGCAACTCTCTCAAATGTGGGCTCATCTCCATAAACTAAACTCAAGCCATCGTATAGAACATCATGAAACGCAAAGACGATCACAGTCCAGGCAATAATGAAGTGAAACGGTAAACTAACAACTCCGACTAAATTATGGCTATCTAACCAAAATCTATTGGCCCCTTTATCTTTGCGTAAAGCAAAAAAGCTTTTCGTCAAAGTAGGCAGCAAAAATATAATGCCAGATACCAGCGCCAGAAAATATAAAACCGATGCCACGCCTAACACCACAACTCCTAAGTCTTCGTGGCCTAACTTTCCAGCTATACCTGCGGTTCTATGTAGCAGGTCAATAAGATTGCCTAACTCGTTTGCAGGCTCAGTTTGGGTAACTAAGCTACCATCTTCTGATAATGTGCCATGCACCTTAACATCATCTAATGTTAAACGGCGGCCACCACCTTGTTCAAACCATGTAATGGGTGATAACTGGTCACTAAAGTTTATGGTAAACCCCTGTGATACTTTGTCAGAAGAAGCACTTGCTTTGGCGATTAAATCATCAAGTTTATCAGTGGGAACTTGTGGTAAATGATAGTGAGAAGGCGTGGCCCAATGGGTCAACTCATCTTCAAACATAGTCAAAGAGCCAGCATAAAACCCAATAAATAATACCAAACCAGCCACTATACCTGTCCAAGTATGCAAAGACTGATAGGTGCGCAAAATGTCACTACGTATTTTCATGACAGCCACCTTAAAACTAAGAACACTCCATAAACCGCGATATTGCCTAGGGTTAAATAGAATATGGCTTTGAAACCAGTTTTAAATAAATAACTAAAAGACATGACTAGCATCCACAAGGGAGAAATTATCCACATATTAAATTGATTTTTAGCTACTGCGTCTAAGCCACCAGGCCCAAACCAAGCAAAAATAGCCACCACGCCATAACTCAAGGTTAAACCTAAAATTGCACCAGCAAGGGTTTTCGACCACCAATGGGGTTGTATTTTTTGTTCGGCGGTTAGTCGGGTCATGAGGAACTCCCTTTTCTTGCGTCCCTTGAAAAGCAAAGGCTCAACAAAGGAATACACCCTACTACAGTCAATAACATGAATAGCCAAAAAAAGAATGCCGCAGATACCACATAAGTTTGCAGCCAAAAAAACAAAGCCATTAACCAACAAAAATAGCCAAGGAAACGCCATTTTTTTGATAAACGAAAAGAGATGAGGAGTTGATGCTTATTGGTAAGGTACACCAGCACACTCCCCAAAATGATTAGGCCTAAAGCCAGGGGTTGCCACATTTTGAAATACTCGATATTAAACATAATAAGCGTCGAAATACCCACTCGTTACATTTTGAAATTACTGAGAAAAGCCCGGAAATCACAGAGAATTTACCGGGCTTATTGCTGTATAAAGCTTAAAAGTCTACTTTTACTTTAAGAGCAAGAGTACGTGGCTCACCAATCCTCAAACCACCATAAGAATCTGCAGCCGTCCAATATTCTTTATCAAACAGGTTGTCTATGGAAGCTATGAAGGTAATAGGCACATTATTTACTAACGTGCTGTAACTGCCGCCACCATACACTACAGTATACGCAGGCACGTCCCAGTAGTTGTTTGAATCAAGTGTGGTTTTACCGTGGTATTTAGCACCTAAGTTGAAAGTTAGCCCTTCAACTGACGCCACATTATAATTAGTCTGTAAGGTAAATTGTTGGTTAGGGGTTCCAGCTACATCATTTCCTTGAGTAGTTGAACTTGTTTTATCGTACTCAGTATCTAACAACATTAGATCGCCATATACAGATAGATTATTTGTTACATCCAACGCTCCGCTGAGTTCAAAGCCCTGATAAATAGTTACCCCTTCTTGTACCAAGTAATTATCATCTGTGACTAAAGTTGCCCCACGTTCAATACGAAATAATGCAGATGTGAGTGACCAACCGTCACCAGCAGTTTTCAAGCCTAGCTCATATTGAGAGCTTTCTAACGGTTCTAACAACTCATCTGCATTAGCATAGGCATCGCCTACTGTAGACGTTTGTCCCTCAATAGATTCCACATAACTTCCGTAATAAGTTGTGTTTTTACTAGGTTTAAACATTAATGCAAATGTTGGTGTTATAGCGGTATCGTCGTAATGATCATGAGACGAGAAGTATTCACTTGCGGTATGCTCTATACCATTTGACCGTACCCCCACTAACGCCTGCCACTTGTCATTAAACTCAATAAAGTCACTGATAAATAAAGAGTCTTGGGTATCAGTCCATGCAATTTGGATGTCTTTTTGCAAATCGGCACTATAGGTTGGTAAATCCACAGGATTAAATAAATTGTCTGTGCCATAGCCCCTAGTGACTAGTCGGCCATATTCACCACCATCATTTCGGTAGGTTGTGGCTTTTTGATGAGAAGCGCCTATCACTAAATTATGTGTAATATTACCCGTAGCTACTTCACCAGTAAGCATTCCTTGAACTTGGGAATAACTCACATCAAAATATTGTTCGTAAAGTGCTACATCAAAATCCCCTTCACTATTTAGAAGATAAGTAAGGTTTTTCACCCATCTCGTTTCATTTTTTGAATAATCATATTCAACTCTAGCTTGCCAATTATCATTAATGGTCCAATTTAAACTAGTAATAGCGATTAGGTTTTTGTATTTATCAAAAGTACCATCCACCGCTAAATTAGTTGTGCCACTGACGGTCTCGGGTAATGAGTCTGAGCTGTCTAAAGAATTACCTAGCTGTGTCCACGAGTTTTCAATTAGGCGGTCACTGTAAATTAAATCTACAGTCCAAAATAAAGAGTCAGTTAAGTATGCATCAAAGGCCACTGAAGCGGTTTCACGGTCAATACCTCCATCATCTAAGTAGGTATCACCATTTTCTTTGACTAGGTTAACTCTTACGCCATATGCATCATCATCACCGAAGCGAGTGCTAGCATCAACGTGACCGCTAAATATACTATCACTACGAAAACCCAGATTAGCGCTGACAGAGGTATCTCTGGCTTTTTTAGTTTCGTAGTTCACTATGCCACCGGGTGCTGCCATTCCATACATAAAGCCGGTAGCACCTTTAATTAAGGTCACTTGTTCAAAGGCTTCGTAGGGTAACTCTCCACTAAAACTGTTAATAGACATGCCATTAACCTTAAAGCTTTGTGTGTAGTCCAATGTTAAACCACGAACACGCAGTGTATTACCAAATGCACTATAAGCGCTGCCATCTACCGAAACCGAAGCTTCGCGGCTAAACAGGCTGTCTAAAGTATTTACTTGGCGGATTTCCATATCTTCTAAAGAAATCACATCAACCGAAAAAGGAGTATCTAAAATAGAGCGATTACCTAATGCACCACCATTATTTTCAATACTGAGCTCGTTAATTTTATGCCCTACTACACTGATCACCTCTATGCTTTTCTCAGCATTGTTTTGCTCATCAGCGGCGACAGCAGAAAAACTATTTATCATAAGTGCTGTGCTGCAAGCCACAGCAAGGTGGCTCCTATTAAATTGTAAATCCATACTTTTCATTAAGTGTTCCGTAAAATTGTTGAATGACTATTTGAGGTTGGCTTTTTATGCCAACCCTAATTTCTTAGACTGAGGTGCACCAGATCACGAAGAATATACCACAAATGATAATGATTATTAATAGCATTTATGTTTACATAATGACATATATCAATAAAAGTGTAAGAAAATGAAACTAACAACAATGACGTCAAAACTTATAAATTACTTAGTCATATCTGCCATATGGATATTCGGCATAATGTCATCACCATTGTGGAGTGCTGAATTTTCAGACTTAGACATAGGCGAGGCTTTTAAAGGGAGTCTCAGCCATAATCAACCTGAGCGTGGTTTCAAAGTCGTATGTAATAAAGGAGACTATTTAACCGGATATCTCGATAGTCCCAAATACCCATTAACTCTAGATGTAATTAACTCAGATGGAAAAATAATACGCCGACTAGTCCATAATCAATCAGGCAAGAACTACTTTTATTTGGTGGCTGAAAACTGTTCGAATACTTGGCGGGTATCAGGGTTAGGTAGATATAACCTAAAACTTGAAGCTCAAGTATCTATTGAAGATCAAGCCCCACCTCAAACTGAAAGCCCATTAAGCCCACGAGTAAAAACCTTAGAAAATGCCTTAAAAGTGGGAAGTACAACCGATAGTTTTTGGGCTGATGTGGAAGAGTCTGGTACGCCCTTGATAGAAAAGACACCAGCAGGAATATTAATGACCTTTTTAGCTCGAGGGGATTATAGTAATGTAAAACTACTTGGTGCCCCTTCAAATGATCATGAATCTCTAAAACGACTTGGGCAATCAGATACTTGGTATAAAAGCTTTCATGTACCACAAGATACACATCTATCTTATCAAATAGCTCCGAACGTACCTTACCCTCCATTTTCTGGTTTTGCGAGACGGGTGGCGATTAAAGCGGTGGCACAGCAAGACCCCTACAATCATTTTCCTTGGCCAGCCTCAAGTATCGACAAATACTCAGGGTACTCAACAATTAGCCTTTCCACGAAGACTAAAGAGCCTAAGAACCAGATAACAGAAGTAGCTAAAAAAGGGACCTTATCTAGCTTTTCTTTTACCAGCCCAACCTTAAAAAACACAAGAAATATAACAATTTACACTCCAGCGCTAAAAAACCAAGCGCCTTTATTACTGTATATATTTGATGCCCAAAAATATCTGGAACTGGTTGAGCTTCCTAAAATGTTGGACGAATTAATCGCCAACAAAAACATTCCACCAGTGATAACCGTTTTTATTAGCAATCCAGATGCAGCTTCCCGTGCCAATGAATTACCCGCAAACAACCTATTTGCTGATGCATTGGCAAACGAATTAGTCCCTCAAGTCAATCAAAGGTTAAACATTCCCATTCCCAGTACAAGAGTAATTGTAGCTGGCTCAAGTTATGGAGGGTTAGCAGCAACCAATGCAGCTTTGAGGCACCCTAAAGTATTCGGCAATGTTCTCTCCATGTCCGGATCATTTTGGTGGGCACCCAAAGAAAATCAAATCAATAGCCAACATTATATGGCTAAACAATTTATTACTATGTCTCAGAAGCCCATTCGACTATTTCTAAGTGCTGGCCTATTTGAGACCTCTCGTGGGGTCGGCGATGGTATCTTAGAAACAAACCGTCATTTACGAGACGTTTTGCTAGCAAAGGGATATACCACCTACTATAAGGAATACTCTGCTGGACATGATTATTTTTCTTGGCGAGACATAATTGCTGATGGGTTAATGACTTTGTTTCCCCAAATGGAATAATTAATATGGGTAAAGTTTTAGATGTGCTTTTTATTGTTATAGAATGGTCTTTCTATATAGCACCAACAAGGCAAAACGAAAAGCATGGAAACGAATGTACCTGGTATAGCCGAGATCATACAAATAGTTGTTGCCCCTGTTTTTATGCTTACAGGCATAGCGGGGTTCTTAAACGTTATGTCAGGGCGCTTAGGCCGAATAGTGGATAGAGCTCGCATAATGGAGCGCCGAGTACACACCATAAAAAACCCTGATTACCTTAAGCAGTCAGAAAAAGAACTAAAAAACCTTTGGCGCCGCATTACGCTTATTAACCGCTCTATTGGCTTGTGTACAGCCTCAGCCTTATTTGTATGTACTATGGTGGCGTCATTATTTTTAGGTGGTTTTTTACTGATTGATCTTAGTGAGTTGATTATATCTTTATTTGTTTTAGCACTGCTTTTACTTATTTTTGCACTGCTAATGTTTTTAAAAGAAGTTCAGTTAGCCACACGTACTTTACAAATGGGTAAAGAAAAATTATTTGAATAAATAAAGCAACTATACCCAGTGAAAATGTCGGAGCAAAAACAAGCCTAGGGTTGAGCTCACCAAAGAAAACAAAGTACTACCCGCAATAATTGCAGCAGTTAAATGGTGATCTCCTCCAATACTGCGAACCATAGGATAGGCAGCAGCCGCCGTGGGTGCCGAGGTCATCATATAGAGAATACCCAACTCCATCCCTCGTAGCCCAAACATATAACCTGCTACAGTCGCCACCAAAGGTAAAAATACAATTTTACTGGCGATAGCCCAGTACAATAGCGCAGATGCTCTAAACTCTTGCAGACGAATAGAAGCTCCCACACACAACAAAGCCAAAGGTAAAGTCATACGCGCCAAATACTGGGACGTATCGGTTATTAATTTAGGGATTTCTATAGCCAATAGTGCAACAACTAAAGCTAAGCCAATCGCTATAGCTAATGGGTTAGTCAACACACTTTTAGCCACGGCCTTTAAAGAGGGTGTTTCTGCTTGATGGTAATAAAGTGTCAAAATAGAAAATATATTAAGGGGCACCACTAACATAGCCAAATACATGGACGCCAATGGTAAAGCCGACTCCCCAAAGGCATTTACAGCTAGAGCTAAGCCAATAATCGCCATATTACCGCGACATGAGCCCTGTACAAATGCTCCCCTGGCATGCTTGTTAGTAAGGTAATAACCCATAAAATGAAATACCAAAAAGGTAATGGTCATCACCACCGCCCCAAATACAATGAGTGACGTGGGAAATTCTTGAGACAGATTAATGTTGGCAATATTAACAAACAACAAGCATGGCAAAGTGAGGTTAAAGACTAACTTAGAGCCAGTTTCAACAAATTCATTAGTGATCCAATGGATCCGTTTTAAAACAATCCCTAAAATAATAATCAAGCTTATGGGTAAAGTAACTTCGACAGCAAAACCTAATGATGCAAACATTTATAGTCTTCCTTGTTTTGTTATTGTTTGTAGCATCTAGTTTTATTCCTCACTCTCTTGTTTGTTTTCATTATCACCAAGACTAAATTGATAATAGATATCTAGGGTGCTTTCTAGTCCGCTCACAGCCTCTAAATATAATTTGGGTAGAAGTTCATAACGTATCGCCACCTCAGACTCCGAATCGAACACACCCACGCCATAACGGAGTTGGACTCCAGGGGAAATAGTTCCCGTTAAAGATAACTGGGTTTCATCGCCCTGCCCTGATGTATCCAAGGACACGTCCTCAAACCCTAATTTACTGCCCACCTTGCTGACAAGGTTCTCACTTTGGCCTAAACCCAAAGAAAGTAAAAGATTAGTTAAAATAGTGTCTTGACTATCATCACTTGAATCCCCTAAACCACGGCCAGTTAAGATATAAGACAAACTTTGTTGTTGCTCCATGTCTGGCTCTGAAAAAACAGTGACTGTAGGGCTTTCTACTCCACCTTCAACTCGTAAACCTGCCACCACATCATCTTCGGTTAAATCGGGATCACGTATCGCTTCTACATTTAAGTAGGGCTTATCTAAAGTACTATTAAATAAAATATCCCCTTCACGAATGATAAGGTTTTGCCCATAAGCTTTATATTTTCCGTTTACCAATTGCACTTCACCACTGGCAAGCAAATCTGCTTTTTTATTTCGAATTCGCAATTGCCCCTGCAAATCTGTCGTTAACCCAAAGGCATCAAGCTTTACTTCATTGGCTTTTAGAGGGTCCACTTTAATAAGCAGGTCAATAGACAATTGCTGGGCACTTTGTTGCTGCTTTTGTTCCCGCTCGACTAAGATTACATCGTCAGATAAAGACTCTGCACCTTGTGGTAAGTCCCTAACTTTCACTCTTGCATAAGGTAAGCTTACCTCACCAATAACTGCTACATTATTAGCTGCAAACTCTATATTTATATCCGGGCTAACTTTGGCCTTAACGGTATTTTGATAATCAAACTCTAAAGCATTACCACTGATATTTACATTACCACTAAGTGAAGGAGCCCAAGCAATTTGGCCGTTTAGTTCACCCGCACCTTTTCCTAGTCTATAGCTACCAGTAAAATCAGCGCTATTGCCCTTTAGCATAATGGTTTGTTGAATATCGCTCAGCCAAACGGGTAAAGACTCTCCTTTAAGCTCTCCATTTACAAATGCCAACTCACCAAATAATTGTGGACTAGACAAACTTCCTTGCACTTTTGACTGGCCCTGTATGACACCTTGTAACGCTTCTAATTGAGGCACAAGAGCACGAAACGGCGCTAAATTAAATTCAGAAACCTGTAACTCACCGTTTATAGGCCAATCTGCGATTTGCTGCAAAGAAGCTGGCTGCCCTTTTAGACTGCTACTCAACTTACCAATCTCTTGCCCAATAAAACTAAGGTCGACTTGCATCTCTTCAGCATCAAGACTTGCACTTAAAGACAAGTCTTGAACATTTAACTCAAAATCATTTTGCTCAGTAAACACCCAGTTCGCTGGACTTAGTTGCATGTTAACTTGAGCACTAGGTAAAGACTGGATATTCCAGCTTCCCGATGATGTTAATGCTAAGCGGCTGTTTGTTTGCATCAAAGGTAAACTTGGCGCAAACCTGCGGATTAATGGCAGTAAGTTAAAGTCTTTAATTGCCAGATCCCAATAGGCAGTATTTTGTAAGTATTTTGCCTCTTTTATACACAGCTCACTTTCTAACTGACGCCAACAATGCTGAGAAATTGAATATTCTTGTTTACCCCAATCAGCTTGTATCTCAAAATCGTCAACTAAGCTAAGGTTCACATATGACGAATTAAGCTCTCCACTAAGCCAACGGCCATGCCAGTTATTTTCGTTTAGTTGACCTGTCACCTGAACATCAGCACTTGTGGTTTCACCTGTAGCGGTGATCGCAAGGTTATGACTTAGCGCATTTCCTTTTAAGCTCAACGTAGCCGAGTCTACTTGGTTATTAACCCCTTGGATCCCTGACAGCGTTAACCAGATATCTAGTGGCTTTGTATCATCCCACTTCAGTTGTCCGGCTCCAGTAACATCCTCTACTGAAATATCTGCAAAATTTAGGTCACTGGCTGCTAATTGATAGTGTATTTCTGGTTGATCTATTGAGCCACTTACCCCTCCATCAAGAGTGATTGTACCTTCCGCATTAGGAAGTGAATCTGCCAGCTGTGGAACCTTTAGATTTACCTGAACATCTACAAGTCCCTGATTTTGTTTAAATGAACCTTTTACAAACAACTGATTTTCCGAGTTTTCTACTAGTAAATCTCGAATTTTCAGCTCGCCATTTTCCACAAAAGACAGGCCTCCTGTGACTGCTAAAGGGTAATTTTGCCAGGTTCCATTAATATCTAAGGCATTAACATCAAGCTCCCACGAACCACTACTATTGGTAGCAAAAGTAGGAATACGGCCATTGATATCGGCTTGAATATCAGGCCAAAAAGTTTCAGGCTTTATATTCTGTACTTGGGTAATACCTTGCCATTTAAGGGTATTTGCAAAATCTAAAGTCCCAGTTGTATCTATACTTCCTTCTAGGGTACTAATAAGTAATTTATTTAGGTTAAGTGCTTTTTGAGTAGAGGTTAATTTAGCTAACGCGGTAAGCTTTAGTTGTGCATCTGGAATAGTTTGACCTATCACCTTGGTATGCAGGTTTACCTTTAATGACGCTAGGCTTCCACCTAAGGTCAGTGAGCCGGTTTCTGATACATAACTCATATCATCTAAAGGCCATCCTAAATTGTTCCAATTCAAAGAAGCGTTTAAGGGCAAACCTTGTTTAGACAACTCGGCTGTGGCATCAAAAGATAAGGTTTGCGGTGTTTTTTGATTTGATGCACTGACATCACCTCTAGTTACCCTTAGTTTCGCCACCAGCTTTTCGATGCTTCCTTTTGACTTTAATGCAAAATCCACAGGAGTATTTTCGGGCCAAAAACCTTGGCCATCTAGACTTAAATCATGACTAAGCTTTTCATTTAATTGTAAGTCACCTTGGGCCTGAATATGCCCAAGTTCGTGCTCTATATAGAATGATTTCACTGTAACAAGCTTACTTTTACCTTCAGCTTCTAAGTTGATTTTCTTCAACAAAATGGGAGCCTGTTCGGCAATATTCAGTTGTGTATTTAGCATTTCAAAGTTTTGAATATCGAAATATATAGGCAAGCTTATCGGCATAGACGAAATAGGCTGGTACTGCCAACTAGCCCAATTGAAGTCACTCTTTGGCTCTGGTGTTTGACTAGCATATGTAGTGATTGACAAATCTTGTAACTGCAAGCTTTGTACGTGCAGCTGATTGTAAAATGTCAATTCACCTGTGAGCTGCTGCCAAGATAAGTCTAGGGTATTGTCAACACTCACGGATATTTGGCCAATATCAATATTTTTAACGGATACCGGTATAGGCAAGGTAATGAGTGATGTATTGGACTGTGCAGTGTCTGTGGTCTCTGACTGCGCAATAGTAACTAATACTTTTGAGGTATTAAGTGATTCAACGCACAGCGCTAAATTCCAGATACACTCAAAACTAATAGACACTTTTAAGTCATGGATAGCCGCTTGAGTGGTTTCATCTTGCCAGTTAACTTGTATTAAATGTAACTCAGAGCTAAGGCCACCACTGCCATATTCTAGATGTAACGGCTCTATTAAATTATCAGCTGCATTCACTACTAGCCTTGCACCTAACGGTGTAAAAGCAAAACCACATATCAAAACTAGGGTAATCAAAAGGGCCAAAATAATTCGGTAAAATACCTTTATCATTTTTCGCTTACTAGCCGCGCTACTAACACTTTGAGTATCTTGGGTGGTATTACTCATAAAGACGGCCCCATAGAAAGGTGGAAGTAACGGGTGCTACCAAAGTCGCTCTCTCCTTTGGCCAAGTACAAACGAACTGGACCGATGGGCGAATTCCAGATGGCCCCAACCCCTAGGCCGACAGCATAATCCTTAAAGGGATTGTCGGTGGCATTACCTGCATCGATAAATACAGCGCCACGCCAACTTTGGTATACAGGATAGGAGTATTCAAAACTTGCCACAGCTAAAAACTGTCCACCGGTGAGCTCTTTCTCTCCGTCATCATCCAACTCAAACGGTGACAAAGTATTGTAATCGAAGCCTCTTACACTTTGATCTCCCCCTGTAAAGTAACGCAAACTAGAGGGTACTTGATCAAAGTCATTGGTCACTATGCCACCAACTTCAGCTCGCCATAAAAACCGATGTTGCCCAAAGCTCCTTACCCATTTTGTTTTAGCAGATAATCGTAATAAATTAATATCCGAAAACACTGAATCAGAGGCGACTTCCGCGGTGATGGTTTGTTTATCGCCCCAATCAATATCAAGGCCACCTCGACTACGTAAACGACTAATTGTCATTCCTGGTGTCAAAAGTCGCGTGGTTTGCTCTTCGTCTAAACCTTGGATAAAGGTCTCTTGCTCAAGTCGAATAAATGCTGAGCGCTGCCAATCTGATCCTTCTACTGTCCAATGCCTAGTGGCAGATAGTGACCATTTCTCACTGTCTGTGTCATTATCATCTTCAGCTTGATAGCCCACCTGATAACTCAAATAATTTTGTATAGCATCTTCCAAAGGCACTTTATAATTCAATGACACAGACTGTTCAGGTTCCGAGACGTACACCTGCCCACCTATTGAATGACCACTGTTGTTTACCCAGGGGCGCTGCCATTTTCCAGTAAACCTTGGACCAACGTCAGACGATACTCCAGACCCAACATCAAAATTATCTCTTGGCTTATGGGTTAAAATAACCTCAATAGGAACAGTATAATCCTTTGCGTCTGAGACTATGGGCCTGACGATTGCGTTAGTAAAATACTGGGTTTGATTGACTCTTCTATTCAGTAGACCTAGTTGGCTTGCTTGGTAAAAATCTCCAACTTTAAAAGGCAATAAATCTGTAACCAATTTCTGAGCTCTAAGATCTTTGCCAAATTGTAGCTCTCCAAATTTATACCGCGTCCCTGTATCTATATGCAAAGCAATGTCAGCAACATTTAGAGATTCATATACTTTTATGTCTTTTTGCTTAAATTCAGAATCAAAATAACCACGAGCCAGCATTAAGCTCTGCAGTTGTGCTTTTGTAGACTCATAAAGAGCATGCTCAAGGGCATTACCTGACTTTAACTTTACCGAAGCCTTCCACTGCATAACTTCTTCATCTTCAGCACCCTGCCCCTCAATAATGATCGCGACATCTCTAAGTTTAGTCACCGGACCTAAATCAATGTTAAGAGTCCATGGGCTCTTTGGCGTACTCACAGAAGGAGCTGATATTTGCGTTTTAACATGGTAGTAACCATAAACTTGGGTAGCAATATTCACTTTTTCAATTAATTGCTGTTTATACTGAGAGAACTGATAAACACTTGTAGGAGTATCTAGATATCCAACATGGGCTTGGATATTTTCACTAACAGTAGAATTTTTTACACCTTGGATCTCAACAGCAGCAAGCACATTAAAAGAAACAATAAAACTCAGTAAAATTAAGTGAATAAAGGCAGTGATACGTAGAACTAACAACGGCAAAAACGTCTCGCTTTTCTTATAAAGAATAAAATATGGAAGCTGTTTGCTATTCTACAAGATACCTATACCGTTGTAATGCTTAAAACACATCTTTACACTTAGCTGATTTACTTCAACAGAATCACTTTAATAAGATAGCCACCCCATATGAAAAACAAAACAAATCAGAAAGTATGTATAGTCACAGGCGGCAGCTATGGCATTGGTGAAGCAATTTGCCATAAGTTTTCACAACACCACTACCTAGTAGTTAATTTAGATATACAAGCGAACCCAAATCAATCATCCAATGTTCAGTGGGTAAAGTGCGATATGTCTAACCCAGAAGAAATCAAAGTAAACATCCAAGATATACTCAATCAATATGGCAGAGTTGACACCCTGATATCCAATGCCGGCGTTCATTTTTCAGGAAACATAGAGCAAACAAGTGAAGAGGATTTTGAGCGCGTTTTTTCACTCAATGTGAAAGGAGCTATCACTGCCACTAAAGCAATTTTACCCACAATGAAACAACAAAATTCTGGGGTAATCTTATACATGGCGTCTGACCAGGCCTTAATCGCAAAGAAGAATTCCTTCGCCTACAACTTAAGTAAGACCGCTTTAGCATCAATTGCAAAAACCACTGCGCTAGATTATGCCGCCTTTAATATTAGAGCTAACGCAATTTGTCCTGGTACCATAGAGACTCCTTTGTATCACAATGCGATTCAAAGTTATGTGGATAAATCTGGCGCGGATATTAATCAAGTTCACCAAGAAGAGGCAGCTCTGCAACCTTTAGGAAGGTTAGGAAAAGCCAGTGAAGTAGCTGCTTTAACCTATTTTTTAGCTTCTGATGAAGCGGCATTTATAACAGGAAGCTTACAATCTATTGATGGTGGTTACACCACACAATAGCCTTGATTTCATTATGACTACCTCCACAATAAAGATCATTGATCCCCACTTACATTTATTTAATTTAAATGAAGGTAAATATGATTGGTTGAAAAAGCAAAGTCCTCCTTTTTGGCCGGATAAAGAAAAAATTAATCGAAATTTTACTGAAGCCGATTTACAGCTCACAAAGCCATTAACGTTAGCAGGATTTGTGCACATTGAAGCGGGCTTCGATAATCAGCAGCCATGGCGTGAAATAGACTGGCTAGAGCAAAATTGTAGTCTGACATTCAAGAGCGTTGCTTTCGCAGACATTAGTGCAATGACATTTTCTAACCACATAGAGCAATTAATTCAGCGCCAATCTGTGGTAGGAATACGAGATATATTGGATGACAGAGCTAGTGAGGTTTTAAGCTTAGATAGTCTTAAAAGGCATTTTTCTCTCTTGGAGCAACACAGCCTTAGCTTTGATGCACAACTGTCTTTACAAGATACCCAGTCAATACGAAAGCTCATAAAGCATGCTAAAGAACACCCTAGATTAAAGATAATCATCAATCACTGTGGCTGGCCATTAGATGCCAATACCTCATCGGCACGTAAAAACTGGCAATCCAATTTAGAGGCGTTATCCCAATGCGAGAATGTAGCAATTAAGCTATCAGGCTGGGAAATGTCAGACCGAAACTGGGAAATCCCTCAAGTCACAGGCCTAATACTAGAGTGTTTGCAAGTATTTGGAGAAAAAAGGGTCATGCTGGCGAGTAACTTTCCCCTTTGTACATTTAGCCACTCTTATAATGAATTATGGCAAGCCTATAGCCATTTAGAGGACGTATCAAAGGAGTGTTACACAAATATTAGCTTCACCAATGCTTTTAGTTGGTACCAGTTTGGCTAACTAAAAATTATATCTTAAACCAATAGATAGAGCAGACATCTCAAGATCGTTTTGCCCCTTTATATACTCTGCCTCTGTGCGAATAAGTGTTCTTGCTCCTATGAAGAAATCAAACCCTAAACCAAGGACAGCAGCTGCACCACCTTCGTTATAATCACACAAGTTTGCGCTGCCATAATTTTCAACTTCTATTGCGATGGCTTTACCTAGGCTACATTCTTGGGAGGCCTCTTGTATAAATTGTCCTCTGATATCGGTTTTCAATACACCTAAACGATAAAACAATTCCCCATGGTGATTAGATGCTTTTCCAAGAAAAGCTAAAAATAATGCATCCCCTTGTTTAACACTTCTACCTTTAATTACATCGCTTTCGGTTGGTAATGCAGAGGTATATAGATCGTCGTATCCTAATTGTTGGTACCCAGCCTCAACGTACCACTTGCGGTGAAACTCATATCCCAAAGCAATTTTATAGGTTAGGTTTTGGCTCTCATCTTGAGCGACTTCTAGCTCGCTTACCCCCAAAGAAAAAATGCTATACATCCTTTTTGCTGCCACTTCTTGGCTACAAAAAATTAGTCCCAAAGTTAAAAACACCAACCTTTTTATCATTACTCATTAGCTCGAATACCCCTTATTATTTATACCATACTACATTTGTTATAAGCTTCAAAACTGAAGGCTTAATAGCCGGGAAGTTATAGGATTTGCTAAGTATGTATAGTTAAATACTTCAAAAGTACAATCCATAAGTTGATAAGTTTAACCATGATATTTAGTATACAAATCAATAATATATAAAACTAAAATAGAGAGGGCTCGATTAGGTGATAAAAGTAACCATTACCCTAATATCAATACTAATATTTTGCTCTTCTTGTGCAGTTGGAACAGCTCCCCCGATAATGACAGATGAAAAATTTGAAAGTCGCGTTAATGAAAAGGGAAAAACTGAATTTGTATACGGTATTTCATGGGAAAACACTTCCCAAGAGTCCCTGCTACGCAAAGGTAGAATGGAGATAGACAGGCCCAGCAATGATAGGTTTGCATCAGACAACCAAAGATTATCAATTCAAGCTAATAACCAAACTAAATTAGACTTAGAAGACCGAGCTGCCGCAGCACTCAAGGTAAAACTAGAAAAAGAACAGTTATGTAAAAAAGGCTACGACATTAGTAATGTTGTATGGAAAGCAGACAATATCCGTTTACTCGGGTATTGTTTTTAATTACAAATATATAATTTTTTATAAGTAGACATTAAATGCAAAGTATTAAAACTCGCGCAGCAGTTGCTTGGGCAGCAAACCAACCATTGACCATTGAAGAAGTGGATCTAGCTCCACCTCAAAAAGGCGAAGTACTCGTTAAAATAGTTGCCACTGGAGTTTGCCATACCGATGCCTACACCCTATCAGGAGATGATCCAGAAGGTTTATTCCCAGCAATATTAGGCCATGAGGGAGCGGGGATTGTTCAAGCTATTGGTGAAGGCGTAACCTCAGTTGAGGTTGGCGACCATGTTATTCCACTGTACACCCCAGAATGTGGCCAATGTAAATTTTGTTTATCAGGAAAAACCAATTTGTGCCAAGCTATTCGCTCTACACAAGGCAATGGTGTAATGCCTGATGGCACCAGTCGATTTTCCATTAACGGCCAACCAATTTATCACTATATGGGGACTTCTACCTTTGCTGAACATACTGTTGTTCCTGAAATAGCTCTCGCTAAAATCCCCAAAGAAGCACCATTAGAAAAAGTATGTTTACTAGGCTGTGGCGTTACCACTGGGATGGGAGCTGTCACTAATGCAGCTAAAGTAAAAGAAGGCGACACGGTAGCTGTATTTGGGCTAGGAGGCATTGGTCTTTCGGTACTAATTGGAGCCAAGATGGCAAAGGCAGGTCGCATTATTGCCATTGATGTCAACGAAGATAAGTTCGACATAGCTAAAAAGCTAGGGGCAACAGACGTAGTAAACCCTAAGAGGTTTGATTCATCTATTCAAGAAGTCATAGTAGATATGACAGAAGGTGGCGTTGACTATTCCTTCGAGTGCATTGGTAATGTTGATGTTATGCGCTCAGCACTTGAATGTTGTCACAAGGGTTGGGGCGAGTCTGTGATTATAGGCGTAGCTGGCTCAGGGCAAGAGATATCTACACGCCCATTTCAATTAGTGACTGGCCGAGTATGGCGAGGCACAGCATTTGGCGGAGTAAAAGGTCGCAGTCAATTACCAGATTATGTTCAAAGATATATGGACGGTGAATTTGAACTTGATACCTTCATTACCCATACCATGCCCCTTGAAGACATTAATTCAGCCTTTGACCTAATGCACGAGGGCAAATCTATTCGTAGTGTGGTGCATTTTTAATGACAGCAATAACAGAATTAGCTGAGCTGAGTGCCAACAAATGTTTTGGTGGCACTCAAAAACAATTTAGTCACCGTTCAAAAGTACTGAATTGCGAAATGAAATTTAGTGTATTTATCCCACCAAGGTTAACACCTGATCAGAAAATGCCAGTTCTATACTGGTTAAGTGGTTTAACTTGCACTGATGAGAACTTTGCGACGAAAGCCGGAGCACAAAGAGTCGCCGCTAAATTAGGCATAATGCTAGTAATGCCAGATACAAGCCCTAGAGGTGAAACCATACCCGACGCTGCCGATGGTGCTTATGATTTAGGCTTAGGTGCAGGTTTTTATGTTAATGCAACAGAGCAGCCTTGGCAGGAAAATTATCAAATGTATGACTACATTGTTGATGAACTACCAAGTCTAATTAAAAAAGAATTTAAGGTAAAAGCCAAAGCTGCCATTGCAGGTCACTCAATGGGCGGGCATGGAGCTCTAATTATAGCCTTATCAAATATGAAACAATATTGTTCTGTCTCTGCATTTGCACCTATTGTTAATCCAAGCGAATGTCAATGGGGACAAAAAGCCTTTAAACATTATCTTGGAAGTAACACTCAGGACTGGGAGGCATACGATAGCTGTGCATTAATGCGCCAACAAGGAAGCTTTTTACATATTCCCATCTTGATTGATCAAGGACTTGATGACAATTTCTTTCATACCCAAAAGCTAACCAGCCCCTTAGAGCAAGTAGCCAAGGATATAAATTACAAAGCACAGTTTCGTTATCACGCTGGTTATGATCATAGTTATTTCTTTATAGCTAGCTTCATAGAAGAACACCTGTCCTTTCACGCGGAACACCTCAATAAGAACAATTAATGAATTATATTTTGAATTTATTCGACTACTCCTCAACGAGTTTACTTTTAGTAGGTGACTTCAATCTTGGTTTAGTCGTTTTATCATTAGTCATAGCCACCTTTTCTTCTTTTATGGCTTTTCAGGTGGCTCAGCAGGCAACCACCACTCTTTCAAGTTTTCGTAAACAAGCATCTTTGCTTGTGGGCAGCCTAACGTTAGGTGGCGGTGTATGGTCTATGCATTTCATCGGCATGTTAGCCTTTGAATTATGTACAGACGTCAGTTACAACTGGGAGTTAACTTTATTATCCCTCGTCCCCTCAATAGCCGCGTCTTGGGTAGCCTTAAACGTATTAATTCTTCCTAAAATGTCCTTATCTCAGCTAATTATTGGTGGGGTTCTAATGGGGTTAGGCATAGGCACTATGCACTATTTAGGTATGGCAGCCATGGAAATGGCCCCCTTGTTGCGCTATGACATCACCATTTTCAGTATCTCGATTGGCGTTGCTGTCGTGTTAGCTATTTTGTCTCTTTGGACTAAGTTTGGATTAAGAAATACCTTCCTTGCCAGTAAACATTCAATGTTTACAGACATAATTTCTAGTTTAATCATGGGACTAGCGATATATGGCATGCATTATACTGGTATGGCGGCGGCTCGTTTTGTGATGCCAGAAGGGATAGAAACATCAAGCCAAACCAGTGACATCTCGTTATATTTAGCCTTGACCATTAGCATAATCACAGTCTTTATCATCTCTATTGTATTGGCCATAAATGTGGTGTTTCGTTACAAAGACATTTCAGCAGCATCTAAGCTAAATGAACAAAAGCTACTTGCAACTATGGATACGGCAATAGATGGCATAGTCACCATTAATGAAGCAGGAGTTATTGAAAGTGTAAATAAGGCTGTGGAGTCTCTTCTTGGATGGACACCCGAAGAAATCATTGGCAAAAATGTAAAAGTACTGGTTCCTGACTCTATCAAACCCCAGCATGACAACTTTATTAAGCAGTATTTACGAACTAAAGATGCAAACATAATTGGGCAAGGCAGAGATGTAGAAGCCTTAACTAAAGATGGAGAGTTAATTCCAATTCGCTTAGGAATTGGTCATGCAGAGTTTAATGGTAAACATTTGTTTGTTGGCTTTATTTCAGACTTAAGAGATAGAGTTAAAATGGAGTCAGCCTTAGTAGCAAGCGAAGCTAAACTGCGCTCTTTAATGAGTAATATTCCAGGGATAGTGTACCGCGCAAAATGTGAAGATGACTGGCCTCATATATTCATGAGTGAAGAGGTGGAGAATATCGTTGGGTATCCCTATAAAGACTTCATACTGCCAAATATAAAACGTAATTTGTCAGACTTTATTCATCCTGAAGACTTGGAGAGAATAGCCGACACAGATCTAACAGCTCCAGGAGGTTTTAACCTAGAATTTCGTTTAATCGACCGCTATGGCACCACTAAATGGATGCTTGGGCATGGCAGAATATCTAAAAACAATATCAATGGAGAGGAATTTATTGATGGTTTTATTATGGATATCAGTGACAGAAAAGAAATGGAAGTAGCTTTACTTAACGAGAAAGTAAAAGCCGAACAAGCAGTCGCTACTCGCTCAGCTTTCCTAGCAAATATGAGCCATGAAATACGTACTCCTATGAATGCCATCATAGGTTTCAGTGACATACTACTTGAAACCAACTTAAACGATGATCAAAACAAGCATTTAAAAACAATCAACCAATCTGCAAAATCGCTGCTACACATATTAAATGATATTTTAGATAGTGCTAAATTAGAGAAAGGTAAGTTTCAATTAGAATATAGAGACTTTTCCTTAATCGAAGAAATAGACGCAGTAGTTTCGACCTTGTGGCTTCAAGCCAACAATAAAGGCGTACCAATTAAGCTGGACATCGCTCCTAATATTAATGGCATATTTAATGGCGTCCCAGATAGGCTAAGACAAGTTCTCACTAATCTATTGGGCAATGCTGTGAAGTTTACCTCTGTGGGTGAAATTTTAATTACGGTAAAACAACTCGATGCTCAAAAGTTTACTTTTTGCATAAAAGATACCGGCATAGGGATGAGCCCTAAACAGCTAAAATCAGTGTTTGACGCATTCTCTCAAGCAGATGAGTCAATGAGCCGACGCTTCGGTGGAACCGGATTAGGTACAACTATTAGTAAACAACTAGTCGAGCTTATGGGTGGGGAAATTCGTGTTGAAAGTGAAATTGATGTGGGCACGACCTTTTGCTTTGATATTCCATTAACTAAAGTTACACACAATGAAAACTTAGCAGAAACAAAACCTAAAGTAGTAAGCTTGCCTCCCCTCACTGTGTTAGTTGTAGACGATATTGAACAAAACATTGAATTGTTAAACATAGTATTAAAACGAGACGGACATACTACATTCAATGCAAGGGATGGCGAACAAGCTCTGGAACGAATGAAGAGACAAAAGTTCGATCTTGTTTTGATGGATATTCAAATGCCAGTATTAGATGGATTAAGCGCGTCCAAAGCACGAAGAGCCTTTGAAAAAGACAATGGCATAGAGCGTGTTCCAATTATAGCCCTAACCGCCAGCGTACTTCCTGAAGACAAGCTATCTGCCGAACAGGCGGGCATGGAAGGTTTTGCTAATAAACCCATAGATATTATCCAATTGAAAAATGAAATGGCCCGAGTATTAAAACTTGGACACAGTGCTGTAGCAGAGACCAGTAAAGACTTAAGTAGCAATGATAGTATTAATGTTGAAAAAGGTGTCGCACTTTGGGGTTCAAAGGCAGCGCTCTACAAAGAAATACAGTTATTTTCCCAAGCAACCTTAAATGAATTTAAACAGCTACAAGTAATGCCACAAAACGGTTCTTGGGAACAGTTTTTACAAAAAGCCCATAGTCTAAAGGGCTTGTCTGGAAATTTAGCCTTAACGAGTTTAGCAAATTTGATGACAGCTCTTGAAAAATCAGCGATGAGTCAATCTGCGCAGCAAGCTGACACTTTGCTCAAGAAAATACATATTGAGTTAGAAAAGGTATGTAAAATCGTTAAAGTATCAACCAATAAACCCGATGCCTCTAAGAGTCATGATGCTAGCCCTACCTTAAATTTAAATTCCTCTGAGGTTTTAGAGCTACTGACGACAATTGAAGAGCAAGCATCTAGAAATGAGTTTAATGAAGAGTCTCTAGATGCTTTGACAGCGTTAAATTTACAACAACAAGATGAAGTAATGAGTATTGCAGAAGCATTTAACAATTTTGATTTTGAAGAGGCCCAATCCTTAATCAAAGCTCTAAAAGCTAGCGCAGATGAAGAAAATAATGAACAGAATAAAGCTTAGGTATAAATATGTCTGATGATCGCCCTAAATTATTAATCGTAGATGACGAGCCTGTAAACCTTAGAGTGCTTAATCAAACATTAAACGAAAATTACAGACTGACATTTGCGAAAAGCGGCAAAGAAGCCCTCCGTTTAGTGGGTTTAGACAGACCTGATTTAATACTACTTGATGTTATGATGCCTGAAATGACCGGCTACCAAGTATGTGAAACCTTAAAATCCCAAGAAAATACGAAGGCTATTCCCGTTATTTTTGTATCTGCCTTAAATGACAGCTCTGACGAAACTAAAGGGTTTAATGTGGGCGCTGTAGATTACATTACTAAGCCTATTTCACCAGCAGTGGTAAAAGCGAGAGTACGTACGCATTTATCTTTAGTTGATGCTGAGGAATTAAAAAGAACACGCCTACAGGTAATTCAGCGACTTGGAAGAGCATCTGAATACAAAGATAATGAAACCGGCATGCATGTAATGCGTATGAGCCACTACTCTAAAGTGATAGCTTTAGCCTGTGGTTTTTCAGAAAGTGCTGCAGAGAAATTACTCCACGCAGCCCCTATGCATGATATTGGCAAAATAGGTATACCTGACAGCATTATGCTCAAGCCTGATAAGTTGACAGATGAAGAGTTTGCAGTGATGAAACGTCACCCGGAAATAGGCGCAGAAATACTTGGTGAGTCAGACTCTGACCTTATTGACCTGGCCAAAGTGGTTGCCTTAACACACCATGAAAAATGGGATGGTTCAGGATACCCTAAAGGGTTAAAAGGTGAGGAAATCCCCCTAGAAGGACGTATTGTTGCTCTAGCAGATGTATTTGACGCCTTAACCAGTAAGCGCCCTTACAAAGAAGCCTGGCCAGTCGAAAAGGCTATAAACCTGATTCAGGAGCAAAAGAATAAACACTTTGATCCTGAATTAGTTGATTTATTTGTACAAGAATTGCCTGCTATCTTAAAAATTAAGCAGCGTTGGCAAGACGAAGATTAAGGAATATTTAGACAAAACTTAAAAGTAATATTCTAGACTGAGCTGCACGTAATCGTCTCTTCTGAGTAAATACGTCAGCTCTGAAGGCTCATCGCTTGAAAACATCCAAGCATCTACACGCCACTTCCAGTTGTCGTTTATTCTACTAGAAGCCTCTATAAAACCAGAGCGAACACTTGAATACTCTAAGTCTTGAACTATACCCACTAATACCTCAGTGCCATCAATATCATTGAACACAATCCGGCTTCCTAGCATTAAGTCATTCTGAGATTGCGCCAGAAGATCTCGCTCATCGAACTGATACTCCATTAACCAATTGATATCAATGAAACTATCGAATACTTGTACAAATGAATACTCAAAGCCTCCAACAAATGCAGTGGTACTTTGGTCTTGGATTTTACGTTGAACCCCTTCAAATTTAATGGTCCAATCACCCACTAAGGCGAGCAGATCTAACCCTACTTGTTGAAGTAATGGATAAAAAGGAGTAAGGCTAGATTCAGAAAGTTCATTGGTTTCAATTGTAAATAATGGCTCTCTTGAGGTTCCATCAAAATAAGACAGGCCAATATCCCACACTCCAAGTGAATGCTCCCACCGAGCTGCCCAATCCAAATTCTGTTGTTTATCCTCTGACTCATACAAAGCATTATCTGTATCAATAGGCAAAGGCGCACGGAAGCGACCATCTGTACCAGGAAATGTTCGCTCTCTAAAGTAAGGTAAAACATAAAGAGTCGTATTGCCCCATTCCTTGAACAAGGACACAGTAACCATTGGTTGACCCAGTTTGTCTTCACCATCAATGGCTTCAACTAAATCTGTTTGATTAATAATATCAACTAAATGTAAAGATTCAGTCTGTCCCCAAAACACCTTACCAACACCAGCTTGTAGTTCCCAATCGGATCCAGCATGGGTCCATTTTAGCTCGCGTATATCTAAATGGGAGCGTTCAGAATCTTGTTGGTCAAACCGAATAAAGCCCTTAAATACAAAGCTATCATCACCATTGTTCAGTGATGTATACAATTCTGGAGAAAAATAACCAGACAAGTTACTTCTTTGTTGCTGCGGATAAATAGCATCTTCGAAAAAATAGCGCTGTTCTATGCCGGCTTCACCATGATACTCAATATCTGCAAAGATCCTCCCCGAAAAAACAACTAAAATAAGTAAAAAAATATTTTTCAATTTATACCCTCAGCCACTCCAACCCCTATTTTATCTAACATTTTTAAGCCTTGCCTCATCAAAGTCACTGTCGTTAAGCCCTACGCCAAATTCTAGACTGTGGGTGACTAACTCAGTACTTTTGCCATTTTGCTCATTAAACATCTCCATTCTCATTGGGCGCCAATATTTGCCTAAATATAATTTATAATCATGCATAACAAGCTCTTTTAATAAGCTTTTCTTACGGTCATAGGACTCCACCTTTAGCACTCTGTAGTGCTCTTTATCTACCCAAACCACTTGTTTGGTATATCCCGAATACTTATCTAAGGGGATTTGCTCTACGACAAAAGTGTCTTGCCCATTAAAGCTATCTTCTCTTAACAACTTAAAGCTATACTTTTCAACCTCAAAAGAACTCATATCTTCATAGGCAAACTCACTCCCCATAAATGGGCCCGATTTATTTTTAGAGCGTATCCGTGTTACTCGCTTACGTTTCGGTAAAAATATCCACTGTTCATCGGGTTCAATGGCATGTGAGAAGCTTAAAAACGCAGTACCTTTTACGTCTAAAGGCTGATCAAAAATAGTTAAGCCTTTATCGCCATCATCTGCTATTTCTAGTGATTTCATGCGCATTTTTCGCTCAACTTCTTGCCCTTGGCCATTTCGTAAAATCATACTGACATTTGCAGTACTATCTCCCCAGCCCAAATCTCTTGCTTTACGCTCTTTGGCAATTGCTAATCCTTTTTCAGCGGCAGTTTGCCCATAAGAATAAGAAAGTGGCAAAAACAACAAAAATATAAGTAAAAAAGTTTGCCTAATACTAATTTGAAAATCAGTCATGGATAAAATCCTTATGAAAATTTTGAAGCGCTACTTTTATCTTTTTTACTATCAAACACCATGATAAAAGCAGGCAGAAATAAAAAATCGACAGCTAAGGCGACCACTATAATAATACTTGTCAACAAGCCCATTTCAGAATTGATAGCAAAGGAAGACAAAGTCAAAACTGAGAACCCTGCCGCCAAAACTAATGTAGTTATCCATAACGCTTTTCCTACACTGGCAAAGGCATACCTAATGCTATTTATGGCATCTTCACCACTTTTACGAGCATAATCATACTTAGTTAAAAAGTGCACAGTATCGTCAACAATAATGCCTAAGGTCATACTGAGTACCACTGATAAACCTAAGTTTACCTCAGCAGAGTACAAGCCCCAAATCCCAAATCCTATACAAGCTGGTAAGAGATTAGGTAGTAGACTAATGAGCCCCAAACGCCATGACTTTAATGCAAATATCAATAAACCTGAAATCAATATAAGCGCCACAACAGAGCCTTTTAACATACTTTGCATATTTGCTTCACCAATGTGGGCAAACATCAAGTTTGGACTGCCAGCCGTTAAGGTAAGGTCTGTAGCATTTTCTTCAAACCAGCGTTGTGCGCGGCGCTCAAACTCGGTTATTTCTTTACTTCCGAGATTTTTTATAGTGGTCATAATCCGGGTAGAAGACTTATTCAAATCTAGCTGATTCGTTAAATCTAAACCGTATGGCAATGAAAACTCATACATCAATAAATACTGTGCAGCTAATTCCCGATCATCAGGTAGTGTATAAAACGCCATATCATCGTTATTCATATTTTTATTCAGACGTTTGTAGGTATCCGAAATACTAGAAACATGATCAACTTCAGGCTGCTCTCTTAACCACTCACTAAAACGTTCAACAATTACTAGAATTTCTGGAATATTAATACCTGAGTCAATTCCAGTGCTGATGACATAGTCCACAGTAGACATACCACTTAGGTTTTGTTCTTGAAAATCAGTAGATTGTCTAAATTCGCTTGTTGTATCAAAGTATTCAGTTGGTACATCATTTAACTGATTTTTAAAAGAAAAACCAACCGCCAGTGATGTCACAATTAAGCATAATGGCAAAAGTTTTTTATGATGGCCTATTACCCATTCCCCGAGCTTTTCTATCATACCTAGTTCGTTTGCCTGCTTTGTGGCCTGCTTGATAGGAAGCAACATTATCATTGCCGGTAAAATACTAAGCGAAAACAGACAAGCAAACAGTACCCCTAGAGCGGTTAAATTACCTAAATCAGCCAAAATAGGAACATCAGAGAAGTTCAAGGTTAGAAAACCAATTGCTGTGGTCACACTGGTAATTAAAATTGGCTTCACGTTTAGACGGACACTATATAAAAGTGCCTCTGTCTTATCTTTGCCTTGCCCCATAGAAAACATCATAGTAGCTATAATATGGATACAATCTGCTACGGCTAACGTCATAACAATAGTAGGCACATTTACAGTCGCAGTACTTAAAAATAGGCCAAACCATCCTGCCAAACCCATTGTAGACACTATACTGGCAGTTATGACGATAAGTGTTGCAAAGGTGCCTGAGACTGTTGCTAATAAAACAGCCATAATCAAGAGTATAACTACAAACATTAACGGAATTAGAGTAGTCGCATCTTGTTTAGCTGAATCTGCAAATGCATTATTCATAAAAACAACACCGGTATGATAAAAATCATGATTAGGGTATTTTTGTTTAAATGAATCCGTCATATTCTTTACGAACTCTGCAATAGCAAGCACCTCAGAAGTTTGATCTCCATCGGGTAAATTCACGGTAATATTAATAGAAGTCACTTGGGAATTTTCGGAGACTGTACGCACAAGTAAATTAGGCTCTTGTAGCGCAATATTTCGGACTTTTTCAATTTCACTATCAGAAATACTGGCAGGCTCTAAAACCAAATCATCAACTAACAAATCGTCGTATTCTGCCCATGTATGCTGAAAATTAGTAAGCGAATCAACTCGTGTTGACATGGGTGTCTGCCAAGCTTCTTCGGTCAACTCTTGAATTAATATTAGTGTTTCTTTAGTAAATACATCACCGGACTTAGGGGCAATAATGATACTTGCGTTATCATTTTTACTAAAAATGTTCTGCATGTTTTCAAATGCTACTCGCTGAGGGTTTTCATCCTCAAAGAACACCTTGTAATCCCCTCTAAAATATAAATTTTTAGCCCCCAATGCCGAAGCGACGATAACTAAAAAACCAAGTATCAAAACTAGTTTTGGGTGAGTAATGGGGATATTTAACCAAGAGCTTTTCACTTAACATGCAACCTATTTTTGTAATTAAGGGAAATAAGATGATAGTAGAACACATACATATAGGGGCTTATAATCACTGCGAGGAGGCGAACTGAGCCTACTTGCATCACCTACAATACTAAACATAGTTATCTAAGTCTTTCAATAGACTATAGATTTCCAAATTTAATTAAGGGTATTGTATTGGCTGTATTGGTACTTATCAAACAACTTAGCCTGCCACTTTTGATAGTCATCTGTTAAAAATATTCTATTAATATCACTAACAGTTGCTAGATGTTTAGATTTTTTTGATAAAGAGATATGTAAGTCACCTATAACTATTGGCTTAGGTAAATCTGTGATTCTACTCTGTAAATTGTGTTTAGTTATGAAGTCTTTGCCCGACTCACGGCTAAATATAAATGCCTCAACTCGTCCCAACAAGAGCATTTTAAACAATTTGGAATAATCTTCTACAACCACTAATATGGCATGTCTGCTCAGGTAGTTATCAACTTCATCCCCAAAGCTTACGCCTCTAACTTTACCTATAATTAACCCATTTAAATCAGCTAGGCTTTGATGGCCAATTTTCGAGTCAGCTTTTATAAATAGCGCATTTTCGTTAGAGGCAATAGGATGAGGCATAAACACAGAATACTCAGTTCTAGTAAAGTTTTTAAAAGAACAAATATTCATATCTACTGCCCCATTCTCAATAAGTTTTTGGCAACGCTTCCATGGGCCTATATAGGTTAGGTCTACCTCGTACCCAATCCTTCGATATAACTCCGTAGCTATGTCAGCACAAAGCCCAACAATTTTATCACTTTGTAAAGAATTCCAGGGAGCATAGTCATGATGGCCGCATGCCTTAATTACCTCATTACTGGCTAAGGCAATCTGACTAAAAATAATGTTACTTAATAGCAAGAACACTAGACGACGACACATGTTAGCTACTCTCTTTTAATCTGTAGTTTAGTTTGTAACTAATCGCCGTAATTCGGTCAACCAGCGTTTAGGAAGCTTGCGTCCCTACTTTCAAAAATTTCTACCAAAGATACCGTCCATATGTCAGCAAATAGAACCATAGCAGATTTTTTACCACTGGAAAATATGACTCATATTCCCACAGAAACTTTAAAGCACAATAGATAATGAGCTTAGTCAATCTGATAAATAAACTTCGCCAACCATAAAGAATTGTTTCCCCTATTTGTTATCTGACATCTAAATATTTAAGACGCCAACAAAAATAAAATCTTTAAAGAATTTTGATCTTTTTTCTGAAATCAGTATTATAACACTTAACTGGTCAGATGAGCGGATGAGACAAAATGAGTATTAGAACAAGCCTTAAAAAAGTATTACCTCCAATTTCAATTACCGAACAAGAAGCGTTAGAAGCTGGTGACGTTTGGTTAGATGCTTCGATTTATCAGGGTAAACCTGACATGCAAGCATTAAGAAGTATTCCTTCGGCTAAATTAAGTGCAGAAGAACAAGCATTTTTAGATGGCCCTGTTCAACAAGTGCTAGAAATGGTCGATGACTTTGCCTTACAAAGTGAAAAACATATCCCACAAGAGATTTTAGACTTTTTGTCTATTAACAAGTTTTTCGCGTTGATCATTCCCAAAAAGTTCGGTGGATTAGAATTTACTCCTTTCGCCAACTCAACCATAGTTGCCACTCTTGCTACTAAAAGCGGAGCTTTAGCTGTTACTGTTATGGTGCCAAATTCACTAGGTCCTGGTGAATTACTCATGCATTACGGCACACCTGAGCAACAAAACCATTACCTACCAAGATTAGCGATAGGCCAAGACATTCCTTGCTTTGCTTTAACTAGTCCAGAAGCAGGATCAGACGCAGGTGCGATCCCAGACGCGGCGATTGTGACTAAAGGAATGTGGGAAGGTGAAGAAGTTATAGGTTTACGAGTTTCATGGGATAAGCGATATATCACACTTGCCCCTATCGCCACTGTGTTAGGTTTAGCATTTAAAGTATTTGATACTGACGGTTTATTAGGTGATCAAGTTGAGCTAGGTATTACCTGTGCCCTTATTCCTAAATCTCATCCTGGAGTGGAGCTAGGCAACCGTCACGACCCTATGGGTGTGAAGTTTTATAATGGTACCACCCGTGGGCAAGACGTTTTTATTCCAATGGACTTTATCATTGGCGGACAAAAGAACATTGGCCGCGGCTGGCAAATGCTGGTTGCATGCCTAGGTGCAGGTCGTGGTATATCTTTACCGGCAATGGGCGTAGCTTCAGCGCAAAATGCACTTAAGTCCACAGTTGAATATTCTTTTGTACGTGAGCAGTTTGGTGTACCAATCGGACGTTTTGAAGGTATACAAGAAGAGTTAGCTGATATTGCTGGTAAAACCTTTGTATTAGAAGCCATGCGAGTGCTCACCACCGAAGGTTTAAATTTAGGTTTGAAGCCCGGCGTAGTCACAGCTATGGCGAAGTATCATATGACTGAGCTAGGAAGAGATGTGCTCAACTCTGCTATGGATATTCAAGCTGGTAAAGCCATTCAACGAGGGCCACAAAACACCCTAGCCGGTGGTTATGCAGCCCAACCCATCGGTATAACGGTTGAAGGTGCAAATATCCTTACCCGTAGCTTGATGATTTTTGGTCAAGGGACCATGCGCTGTCATCCTCACTTAAAAGAAATGGTTGATTTAATTCATAGTGAAGATAAAGATGCCGATGCTCAATTCAACAAAGTATTGGGTAAAACCGTGAGCTTCAGTGTTAAAAATGCACTACGCAGCTTAACCAAGAGCTACCTACCATTTACCAGAGGTGCAGAGTCTGCTTTCCCTGAGGTGCGTAAGTACGAGAAGCGAATGAACTCGCTGGCTGCAAAACTAGCTCCTATGGCAGATTTATCCCTTTTAGTGTTAGGAGGCGATTTGAAGAAAGCTGAAATGCTATCTGCGCGCCTAGGTGATGTGATGAGCTATTTGTACGCTGCTATGGCAGTGGTTCGCTTTTATGAGCAAAGAGTCGAAAGTCGTCACCAAGCACTACCTTACTTTGAATACGCTATTCAGTGGTGTCTAAATAAAGGTGAAACTGCACTAAATGACTTTATTGCAAACTTCCCGAATACACCAGTAAGAGGTTTAATGAGGTTATTGACGAACACTTATACTTCGTCTGTCAAAGGTATTTCAGATGATCTTAAAAGAAAATTATCTACTGCCTCTATGCAAGATTCGAGCATAAAAGCTCAGCTAACCCACTTGGTAAAAGTGATTCCTGGTGATGGCAATGACATAAACGAGCAAGCCTTTAAAGCCAAGCACGCCGTTATGCCACAGCTTAAGAAAATACAAAAGGCACTTCGTAAAGTTCCCGTTGTACCTTTCATATCATTCGAAAACGCTATCGGTAAACTGCAAGCAGCTGGTGAATTAACAGCTGAAGAAGTTGCCTTGGTGCTGGATTACAATGAGAAACGCAAAGTGGCAATTCGTGTAGATGAGTTTACCTTTGATCTAGAGTTACTTGATAAAAACCTAGAGCTTGTTGATGAAAAAGACGCAAGTTCAGCAAACGCAGCTTAAAAGTTTGCGGTGATTCAAAAAAGGGGCCTTGATTGTAATCAAGGCCCCTTTTTTATTTAGAACACTCACTTTAAGTGTTTTTAAAAAACAATCCGAATACCCTTTCATCACTACTACTGAGTTTTAAAACACTTAAGGTCAACAACAAAGCTAACATTTCAGTAACTGGTGCTGCATACCAAATACCCCATTCATTAAAGAAAAAAGGCAAAATAAAAATTAAAGGTAATGAAAAAGCATAGGTCTTAGTAACGCCTAAAATCCCAGCTCGTTTAGCATCACCTATAGCCTGAAAAAACATACTAAGCATCATCTGGGGCCCCATTAAAAACAGCCCTAAGGTAGTAAATGGAAAAATACGCGCCACTTCATTTACGACATAAGGATCGGTTACAAATAACGAGCCTAAATCTTTGTAAAATACTAAGCCTATTAGCTGTAAAACCACGCAGTAAATAAACGAGACAACTAGCGCAATTTTTATACTGGTGTTCACTCTAGTCAGGGCATTTGCACCAAAGTTATTTCCCACGATAGCTTGAAAAGCCATACTCAACCCCAAGAGCGGCAAAAATATAAAGGTCATTAAACGGGTTATAATCCCATAGGCTCCCACTGTTGCTTCGTAATTGCCTGCGTCCCACACCTGCAAATTATACAATATGGCCCCAGAAGATAATGCTAAGCCAATGTAGTTCAAGCTAGATGGTGCACCTAAAGACAAAAATGTCGACCAATGTTGTCGAGACCGCGAAAACTGCACAACTTGTAACTTAATACCTCGAGACTGATATTTTCGATAAATGAAAATCACCAATAAAGACGTCACCTGAGCTAGCACTGTACCGTATGCTGAACCCGCCACTCCCCAATGTAGTTTAACTATCAATACGTAATTAAACAGAGCATTTAACAGCACAGAGGCTAGAGAAATTACTGCCATAAAAGATACATGGCCTTCACACCTTAAACTGTCACCATTGATCCCTAAAACGAACACAAAAGGTGAAAAAAAGACGAGAATAGCCATGTATTCATAACTCATATCAGCAATCACTTGAGAGCCATGACTTACAGATAATGTAAGCACCTTACCACCAGCGGCAAAAAGCAAAATAAGCGCACAACAAACCACTAGAGATAGGGTGATGGCCTGGGAAAAGGTTTCAAATGATTGAGACTGCTCGCCAGCTCCCAATTGTCTTGCCATCAAACTAGCAAAGCCATTCGACACTAACGTAGAAAGAGCAACCATCATAATAAAGGCTGGAAACATAGAGGTCACAGCAGTCAGAGCATCAGCCCCCACATAGACACCAAGAAAGTAGGCATCAACCAGAGAGAATGAGCCATTAACTAACATAATTAAGATGATAGGAGCAGCCGTCTTTAAAAACACCCTTGGCAAAGGTGCGTTTAAAAAACTATTGTCATTTTGGGTATCACTCATGAGGATTAGCACCATTATGTAAATCTGCTATGAGATTAAATTTATCTAAAACAAACTCTTTGATCTCTAATGGCCATGATGTAATTGCCGCTTCAAAGCCAACTTTACTGTTTCGGTATAAGGCGCGGCTTGCTTCCTCATAACCGGCTTCGTCACCTAAGAAAGCCATCATAAATTTGTCTAACTGTTGCTGTTTAGTACAAATGATATCTTCCGTTGACGCATTAGATAGAGCCTCATCAACTAAACGTCTCAAAGTGGCAGAAGCTCCCCCTTTTTGGGTTGCTAACCACTCCCAATGTCGAGGCAGCAGGGTGACTTCCTTAGCTTTAACCCCAAGCTTAGGGCGACCGGGTTTATTTACTTTCCCTGTACCTTTAAGGGCATTTTCTAAGACATTTTGAGAATCACCATGCCAACTAAATTCGACCCTACGACAAGTTTCAACTTCAAACACCATAGCTTCTATATCTCGCTCGAGTGCCTTTACCTCTTTAATAATGTGTTCCAGCGAACCTTTAGCTAGCACTGTTTTTCCGTAAATGGCTAGGTATTGCATCTGTAAGCACCTTAATTTGATTAAAACACCAACAATTTTACCCAGATGAAATTAAAAAACAATATTACCCAGATAAAATTAACACCGAGATGTAAACATCCGGACTTAGAGCACGAGCTACTCTTAATGTTGAATTTGAGTTAGCAGTTTTAAATTTAAGCATTGATCTAAATCGTATACGATTATACTATCTATTCATGAGCACAATAAAACAACAAACCCAAACCACCTCAGAGCTAATCGCAGAGCAACTGCGTAACGCTATAATTGTGGGCGATTATCAAAGTGGCCAAGCACTAAAACAAGATGCATTAGCGAAGCAATTTGAAGTCAGTAAAATCCCCGTGCGAGAAGCGCTATACCAATTAAAAAGTGAAGGCTTAGTCACTTTTTTAAACAACAGAGGCTCAATAGTCTCAAAGTTATCAATTAGTGAAGTAGAGCAAATCTACACTATGCGATTAGCGTTAGAAGAAATAGCCCTCAAACGAGCCATACCAAACTTCAAACCTGCCAACAAAATTGCCGCTGAAACAGCACTAAAACTCATAGAGTCTTCTGACAATCCACTGGATTGGGCGGTACTGAACTGGGAATTTCATGCGGGGATCTATCGAGCTGCAGCCATGCCTAAAATGCTTGAAACAATTTCTATGCTGCACAACAACGTGTCGCGATACCTCCTACTTTATTTAAAAGACATGGAATACAACTCAGTGTCACAAGACGAACACTGGGAATTATTAGACGCCTGCAACAGTGGCAACATTCAAGTAGCGACCCAAGTGTTAAAGAAGCACTTATCGGATGCTCTACAACAAACAATACAATTTATGAAGCAGAGAGACTAACTATGAGCCTTTTAGAGAAATTTGAACGATACCCACTTACATTTGGTGTAACCCCTATCGAGCACTTACCACGACTAACAGAGGCTTTAGGTGGCAAAGTAGAGATTTATGCTAAGCGAGAAGACTGTAATTCTGGCCTAGCCATGGGTGGTAATAAACTACGCAAGCTTGAGTATATAGTGCCTGACGCCATCGCCTCTGGCGCTGATACTTTAGTTTCAATCGGTGGCGTGCAGTCTAACCATACACGTATGGTGGCAGCGACCGCAGCTAAAATTGGTATGAAATGTCGCTTAGTTCAAGAAAGCTGGGTACCCCATGACGATGCAGTATATGACCGAGTTGGTAATATATTAATGACGCGTTTAATGGGCGCGGACTCTCGTATAGTCGATGATGGCTTTGATATTGGTATTCGAGATAGCTGGGAAAAAGCAATGCAAGATGTACGTGACAATGGCGGTAAACCTTATGGTATTCCTGCAGGCGCTTCGGTACACAAGTTTGGAGCCTTAGGCTATGTTGGATTTGCAGAAGAAGTCCGTGCACAAGAAGCAGAGCTTGGATTCAAGTTTGATTATATTGTGGTCTGTGCGGTAACAGGCTCAACCCAAGGCGGCATGATAGTAGGCTTTAAAGCTGATGGCCGTGCTAATCGCGTAATAGGTATTGATGCATCTGGCACAATCGAGCAAACCCGAGCACAAGTCACTGACATTGCCCGTAAAACCGCTGCCTTAATCGAGTTAGGCCAAGAAATTACCGATGAAGATATTCATATCAACCCTGACTATGCCTACCCTGCGTACGGCGTACCTAGCCAGGAAACAAATGAAGCAATTCGTTTAGCTGCACAAACCGAAGCTATGATCACAGATCCGGTCTACGAGGGAAAATCTATGCAAGGTATGATTGATTTAGTCCACAAGGGCTTTTTCCCTGAAGGCTCAAAAGTACTATACGCCCACTTAGGCGGAGCACCTGCATTAAATGGATACAGCTACACTTACCGCAACGGTTAATATTAAGTATTTGATAACCTAATAACTAAATGCCAAAGGCCATTGATGTACCCCATCGATGGCCTTTTAACTTTTTCAATCCTTTGGATTAGCTTATGATCGCTAGCCCTTTGAAATCCCAGTTAGCTTTTGGCAACTTACCCTAATCCAGCAAAAAATTGCTGACTTTCCTTAAGAATCCTTTCTGTTTCTTCTGGGTCTGGCTCTGTTGACCAATCGTCAAGGCCAAAGGTGCCCCCCAAAATCATGTAGTCATTGCGAGAGAACATATAAAGCGAGCCTGTACCGCCACCAACAGTGAGATAATCCACAGCAGGATCCGGTGGCAGTAATATCAATTGCCCTTTCGCTGGAGTGATCCCTTTATCTCCAAATAGTGAACGTGAACCCAACCCAGTGCAATTAAATACAACCGGCTCAGGTAGTGTGTGTAACTCTTCCTGGCCTTTAAAATCACGTATCACAAACTCACCACCCGCTAATCGCACATCCCGAATTAAGCTACGTAAAAACGTTGTTGTTTCTACCAGCATGGTGGCTGATACAGTGCAATACTTAGTGGGAAACGGATGTGCATTTGGCCCATAAGTCTCTCGGTAGGGGTAATATTGGCTAAAAGGTGAGTCATTTTTTGGCTTTTCATCACTGGCTGTATATAACTCCATCCACTGAATACCGTAATCATCTCCCACCATCCTAGCGAAAGTTTCGTGGGCAATTTTTGCAGCTAACTGTAATTGCTGCTTAAAAGCATCTGTTGAGACTTTAGGATCATGCACACTATAAGGCCCCCACTCACCTCCAGCTACTTGAGATGTGGTATGTCTTGCCATTTCGCGGGTATAGATAGTGACTTTCCATCCAGCTTCTTGTAATAGTCTTGCGGTAGTTAACCCCATAACGCCACCGCCTAGGATAGCAGCATGTTTGTTTTGTTGATTGTTAACTTCATTTACTGCTAAGGCCGAAGAGCCCCAAGATAGGGTAATTCCCCCTCCACCATGTCCATAGTTGTGCACTAGAATTTTTTCACCAAACGACTCACTGCGAACCACAAACCCTTCAGCCCGAAAAGGCCTATGACCTACTACTTGGGTAACAATATTGTTTTTATCAATTTTTGGAGCAACCAAAGGTTTTCGTGAAAATGGTCGCTCAAAGCTAGGTTTTGCTGGCGTTTGAGCACAACCAATTAAAGAAGCTGAAGCCATACCCGCCCCTATTCCTTGTATAAACTGCCTACGTTTAATATCCCGTTGAAACATGGTTAACCCTCTATTTTTATTATATTTTTACCTAGCCAGTAATTTTTGAATAACTAGATCTTTATGCTTGTAGATTTTGAAGCAAAGCCCTTACCAAAAATGCTAATGCACCCCAAGTTTCAGTTAATAGCAAAAAGAAAAAAACTAATGGACCTGTGGTGATATCATTGCCAAATCGACACAAATTTTTTCTAGATATAGTTCATTATTACTCCCAAAGTAAGGATTTTATACTTTGACTTCACCTGACATCAGCTCCATCTTACCCATAGTGTTCACCCTAGTTTTATCACTTTATACGCGAAACGTAGTGATAGGTCTTTTTACGGGCGTCATAACTGCAGTGGTCATGCTCAATGGATTTAATCCGTTAACTGTACTATCAGAGTTGGTAAAAACCCACCTAGTGGGAACTATTACAGATAGCTACAATGCAGGGGTTATAGTGTTAATGGTTTTCATAGGAGGTTTTGTGGCCTTAATGGAAAAGTCAGGTGGTGGCCCGGCGTTTGCGACAAATATTATGAAGTGGATAAACAGCCGCGCTCGCGCACAAATGGCAGCTTGGTTTGGGGGGATTTTTATATTCTACTCTGATCTTGGTACGCCATTAATTGTTGGGCCAGTATTTCGACCATTATTTGATAAGTTAAATATATCTCGACAAAAACTAGCTTTTATTATTGACTCTACAGCTTCTCCTGTTGCGATATTAGTCCCTTTTATTGGTTGGGGAATTTACATTATGGGCCTTATGCAGAAAGAGTTTGACAGTGCAGAGCAGTCATTGTCTGCATGGAGTGCCTTCATTCACACTATCCCATTTCAATTTTATGCGATTTTAGCCATCTTCATTGTGCCGCTACTTGTATGGCGAAATAAAGACTTTGGACCTATGGCGGCAGCTGAACAAAACTGCTTACCAAAACATGTTAATTCATCAGACTCAATCTCTAATGGCGCTCTACATAAAAAACCAACTCCAAAACCAAGTGAGGAAGCTCCATTAATTCAGCCATTTACCCACGCAAATGCCCGTGCGTCATTTGTATTTATTCCCTTAGCAGTCATGGCAATTGTTTTGGCTATGATGTTAGTGCCAATGGGCTTCCCTTTTAAAAGTGTTCCTGGCTCTGCCTTTAGGGCGGCATTAAGTAGTGCCTACTTTTTAGCTGCATTGTCACTTATAGGACTCATGGCTTGGTACAAGGTACGTAGCGTCAATACTAGTATCACCATGTATTTAAATGGAATGAGTAACATGATGCAGGTAGCCATTATACTGACCCTAGCATGGACTCTCAGCTCCCTTGGTAAAGAGCTAGGTACTGCACAATATATCGCTGAGCAGGCTCAGCGTGGCTTTCCATATTGGCTACTTCCTGCAGTCGCATTTATATTTTCTGGCATTATTTCTTTTGCAACAGGCTCCTCCTGGGGAACCTTTGCAATAATGCTACCTTTAGTTATCCCTACAGCATTTGCTATTGATGCGCCTTTATTTGTGAGTATGGGCGCAGTTTTGTCTGGTGGGTTATTTGGAGATCATTGCTCTCCTATATCAGAAACCACAATATTATCGGCAACCGGTTCAAACTGTAATCAATTTGAGCATTTCAGAACACAATTACCCTACGCCTTGTTAAACGGCGCAGTTGCCTTATCCAGTTTTATTGCTGCGGGGATTTATCAACATAGTGGTATTTTTCTCGTGGCATTAACGATTCAATTTCTGCTCATTGTTTACATAACAAAGAACAAATATCATTAAAATTACTAAGGGAAATAAAGAGAAACCACACTTAATTAAAGTAGCAGCAGTCAAAGCTCACTATTTTAGCAGTTACTCGACTTTCTGATTTGTAATCAAATAAAATAAACTGGTACAGTGGCACAAATAGGCCAATTAATTACCCAGCTTTAGTTTATTAATATGACAAACAATAAGCTCACTAAATAGATTATTGATGAAACACATTAAAATATTAATCAGCGTACTCATAATGCTAGTCTCCCAGCAAGTATACGCAACCACTATCACCATGGTCATTCCTGATAAACAAGGCTGGGTATTTTGGGAGTTAGTTAACCAAGTCAGTGAGGCAGTAGCCAAGAGCTTAGATGTTGAATTAAAAATTGTAACAGGGGGCGAAGACAGGTTTGCGACCCTAGCGATAATTGAAAAAATCACCTCAAGTAAAACAAAACCAGATTACTTAATTTTTCGCCCTTTCAACGGTAATGCGATTACTATTTTTGATAAAATTGAGGCAAGTGGTATTAAGTTCGTAACTTTAGAAAGTGTCGTATACGGTGACGAAGCTTTAACAATACAAAGACCAAAACAAAAATATAAACACTGGATTGGTGAGGTTGCTTTTGACAATGTCAAAGGTGGAAAATTACTATTGGATACCCTAATAAAAGAACACCATGCAAATACCCCCGAGCGCCCAGCATCAATTATTGGGTTAGGCGGTGATTTTGCCAGTTTATCCACATCCAGACATCTAGTATTAACTGAGCTTGAGCAATTAAATGACAAGCGCCTAAATCAAATATTTCCCACCTATTGGGACCCAACCTATATTACTGATAACTTTGCCTTGATGATGAATCGTTACCCCGATGCCAATGTTTTTTGGTGTGCAAGTGATGAGCTAGCACTAGAGGTACTCAAGCAAAGCCAACTATTGTTTAAGAAACCAAAAGTAATAGGTGGATTTGATTGGCTTCCAGAAGTATTAGAAACAATCAAAACAGGGCAGCTTACAGCTTCGATGGGTGGTCATTTTTTAATGGGCGCAATTGCGATTACCAATATCGTAGATTATGAACATGGCATAGATAGATTTGCATCTCACACTAGCCCTTATGAGTTTGAACTTATCACTAAACTCAATGTTCAGCCTCATTTAGATTTTATGAAGCAACAAAAATGGCTAGACGTTGATTTTAAGCAATTCTCGGCGTATCGAGCTGGAAAAACGCCCCCTCCACTAACAATACAGAACATACTTAAAACCTTATAAAGTAAAACGCCCTAGTGCCACGGCTCCTAGGGCATGATTTAGTATGACTAATCTAGCATTTTAACTAGTGTGTTACTTCACTTCCATATTAGGGGAGCGATACACCAACTCATCGTTTAATTCGATACCTATGCCTGGTGTTTCTGATACCTCAAAAAAGCCATTCACAGGTTGCGGATCTTGAATACATAGCTCACGGTTCCATTCTTTAATGGCATAGGTATGGTGTTCATGAATTAAAAAATTTGGAATGGCGGTTTCTAAATGTAAACTCGCCGCTGTAGCAACTGGGCCACCACAAACATGGGCTTGTACTCGAATATCGTAAACATCTGCATAGTCGCAAACTTTCTTAGTCTCGGTAAATCCACCACATAAGCCCACATCAGGCTGTAGCACGTCTATACTTTGGTCTTCAAAATAAGGTCGTACATCCCAACGATGATAAAGCCTTTCTCCACCAGCTATAGGGACACGGACATTTTCAGCTACTTTTTTGTGTACTGCTGAGTTCAGATAGTTTACTGGCTCTTCGTACATCATACAGCCAACTTCTTCAATAACTTCACCCATTTGAATAGCAGAAGCAGCCCCCATTAAGGAGTGTGATTCAAAAATAATATCAACGTCTGTACCTACCGCGCTGCGGATAGCCCTTAACCTATCCCCAAATAATCTCATTTGAGGTTTAGTAAATAACTTAGTGCGATCAAAAGAAGAGTTGCCATCTTTATCATAAACTATAGGGTCAACTTTAACGGCATCATAGCCTTCTGCTACCGCTTTAAGTGCAGCTTCTGCATATTGTTCTGGCTGGGTAAGCTTAGTGCACTCTTTGTCCCAATCAAATTGTAATTGGCTGGCGTAGGTTCTTAACTTGCCATTAGTTTTACCACCAAGTAATTGATAAACAGGAACACCAAAGGCCTTACCTTTTATATCCCAAAGGGCTGTATCTATTGCACTCATTGCTGAATATAAAACAGGGCCGCCTCCTAATCCCCAGAAACTCTCTCGTAACATCCGAGTCCAGAGTAATTCTGTATTCATTGGGTCAAAACCAATTAACATAGCTTCGGCTATTTCTTTAATCATATGAGCCGCAGCACTATGTCCTAAGTCATAAGCGAGGCCTGCTTCACCAACACCAGAGATACCTTCATCTGTATGAATACGTATAAACACTGGGTTCCAAGGTGGCCGCTTAGGGCAGTGAATGTCGAAAATTTCAACACGGGTAATTTTCATTTATAAGTCCTGTTTTAACGCTTTAATAAATTGAACAAGGAGTAATTTAGTTACTCGCAAAAAGAAGGGTCAAGTTTATAAACCCGCCTTAACATAGCAGGCCAAGCTTTCTGGCCACCGGTTTCACCACTGTGGACAACATTAGCTTGCTGTTGAATTCCGTCCACAATTTCTTGAGGTATTTCAATTACTGGTTGCCCACTTTGCAATAAATCCATTTGAATTTCGCAGGCACGTTGTAAGTCATAAAAACGCATAAACGCATCACCTACTGTTGGCCCTAACGTAAGCCCCCCATGATTATGCAGCAACATGTGGTTAGTGGAACCTAAGTCAGATTGTAACCTTTGCTTTTCTTCTGCATTAACAGCTAAGCCTTCGTAGCCATGATAGCTAAGTGACGCCAAAGAAAACATTGCATATTGACTCCAAGGCTTTAACCCTCCACGAACCGTAGCTACACCAATAGTGGCTTTAGTGTGCAGATGAATCACACACTGGGCGTCGTGGCGTACTTCATGGATGGCACTATGGATAGTAAAACCAGCGGGATTAATAGTATAAGGAGACCCATCTAGGATATTTCCATGCAAGTCTACCTTCACTAAGTTAGAGGCAGTAACTTCATCAAAGGTTAGCCCAAATGCATTTACTAAGTAATGGTCAGTATTTGGAACTCGAGCTGATATGTGAGTATAAATTAAATCTCCCCAACGATGCTCTGCCACTAAACGGTAACATGCTGCTAAGTCTACCCTGACTTGCCATTCTTCAGCTGACACCTTGTCTTTTAAACTAAATTTTTCTAGTTGAAACACTAAGCCTCCTACCGACTCAACCTTTACTGCTAATACTTACTCTATCTTACAGGATTTACATCTAGTTTTAGACTCAAAACGTAACCACTTATATCCTTAGATTATTTATTACCGAATATAGAAATCACAGACAGCTAGGCTTAGCTTGTAACCAGTTCTCTGTAGCATACTCAGTGTTACCACATGTGATGTGTAAGGTATAAGCATGCCTTGATTTATTAGAGATATTTGGGGCACTAAAATGGGGTAACTCTCCGTTAAATACGACTAAGGATCCTTTTTTAACCTCTAAAGGTTTAGCACAACTATCTTCTGGCCAAGGCATGTCATGCAATTGCTTTAACTCGGTTTTATCATCTGGATATCGAACAAATACTTCTTTAAGCGGTATCGGATCACCTCCAGATTGAACCTGCAAACAGCCATTTTCGATAGTGGCATCTTCTACAGCAAACCAAAATGTAATAACAGAAATGGGAGCCGTTAAAAAGTAAGTCGCATCTTGATGCCAACGGATCACCCCACCAATTTTAGGCTGTTTAAAAATATACATTGATTGATGAATTTGAGGCTTCTGTTGTCCTAAATCCATAGCAATGTTTTTGATAGTTTCGTTGTGGCTAAAGTCTCTAAACTCTGGTGAAAGCGTGTGTAGAGCGTGGCCAATTTTATTAATACTTAAAGATTTAGCTTGTTTCAATTCTCCTTTTTCATCAAAAGCATCTTCTTCAAAAAAACATCTGACTTTGTCGCCAGAAGACAAAAAGTAATCATCTCTGGTTTTAGTTTGATCTTGGGTAGAAAACACCGAACGGGTGGAGTTTGGATCAAAGTCGTCCACTATTTTCAATGCGGCTTGTTTTAAAGTTTCCATTTGACTTGCTGAGAAACATTCTTCTAAAACGAGATAGCCGGTTTCTTGATAGGCAGCTTTTTGGGTATTGGTTAACATGCTTGAACGCTCATTAGCTTATAAAAACAGGCAAGCAAGATGTACGATATGGAAGGAAAATTCAAGGAAACTGCGCATGAAAGCGCATAATTTGCGTTATTTACTTATAAACCGAACAACTTAAAACACCTGAGCAAGCTCAGGTGTTTTAATAGTATCAATGAAATTAACTTTCTCTGATGATGTAATCAAAGGCTGATAGCGAAGCTTTAGCGCCCTCACCCATAGCAATAACAATCTGCTTATAAGGAACCGTTGACACATCACCCGCTGCAAATATACCAGGAGTGCTGGTGTGACATTTCTCATCAATAATGATTTCACCGTGCTTAGTTCTATCAACTACTCCGTCTAAGAAGTCACTGTTTGGTACTAAACCTATTTGCACAAAAATACCCGATAAAGCTTGTTCTTTTACTTCACCTGTTACTCTGTCTTCATAGGCAAGGGCAACCACTTTACCATCTTTTGCAATCACTTCTTTTGTTGCAACATTTTTGATGATTGTAATTTTGTCATGTGCTTCTGCTTTGTCTACCAATACCTTGTCAGCTTTTAGGTCCGGTAAAAACTCAAAAACAGTAACATGATCAACCATTCCAGCTAAGTCTAAGGCAGCTTCAATTCCCGAGTTACCACCACCAACAACAGCGACGTCTTTGCCTTTAAAGAATGGACCATCACAGTGAGGGCAATATGCAACGCCAGAACCTACGTTCTCTTTCTCTCCAGGAATGCCTAATTCTCTCCACTTAGCACCAGTAGCAATAATGACAGTTTTCGATTCTATTACTTCACCACTAGACAAGTACAAGGTTTTTGGGCCTTTGCTGTTATCTGCATTTTGCTCAATCTTATCGACACGTAAAAACTCTTTAATGTTAATGTCGTAATCACTCATGTGAGCTTGCATATTACCTGTTAACTCGGTACCAGTTGTTTTGGGAACAGAGATTAGATTTTCAATGCCAACTGTATCTTTCACTTGGCCACCAATTCGGTCTGCAATCATAGTCACGTTCAAACCTTTACGAGCGGCATAAATAGCAGATGCCACACCAGCTGGACCAGCACCAATTACAGTAACATCTTGTAAAGGTAACTTTTCAGAGCTACTTGCATTAAGGATATAAGGGAAACGCTCAATAAGTTTATCGACCAATTGTGCAGTATCTATTTTACCGTTAGCGAATAACTCACCATTTAAGTACACACTTGGTACACCCTGAATATTGCGCTCTTCAATCAAGTCTTGAAACAAACCGCCGTCGATCATTTCTGAACTAACTTGTTCGTTTAACAAAGCGAACTGATTTAACGATTGCACTACATCAGGACAATTGTGGCAGCTCAGAGAAATAAACACCTCAAAGTGTAACTTATCTTGGATTTTTTCAATCATGCCTCTTAAGGTTTTATCAAGCTTAAGCTCTGTGCCTGATGATTGTAGAATCGCTAAAATAAGTGAGTTAAATTCGTGACCACTTGGAATGCCAGAAAAATGAATACCGTTATTTTTACCTTCTACTTCTAAATAAAAAGTAATAGGGCTGCGTAGGCTTTCGTCACGCTCGACTAACTCAAGGTTGTCAGATACTGAACACAATTGAGTTAAAAACTCTTTTAATTCAGCACGTTTTTCTTGTTCACCAGTTTGTAAAACCAGTGAAACTTTATTCGTCATATTTTGAGTATAAGATTTTAGTGCATTTAAAATATCGTTACTTAACATAGTTTTACCCTTTGATTTAATTGATGAAAGCATGTTTGCTTTCGATGTGGTTATATTAAGGAAAGGTCTTTGATTAATAAAATTAATAAAATCTAAGTTAATATTCTAAAATACTGAACGTTTTATTGGATTGTAAAATAGTAGCTCTGTTACTTTTAGCGCTTCTACGTTTTGGACTGATATCGCTAATTAATTCTGGGCAAAAAAAAGCGAGTTAATAACATTCGTTATTAACTCGCTTTTATAGGGGTTTAAAACTTATTTCGTTAGGCTTAGATTTTACCAACTAAATCTAGGCTTGGTGTTAATGTAGCTTCACCTTGTTCCCAAGCAGCTGGACATACTTCACCGTCATTTTCACGAACATATTGTGCAGCTTTAACATTACGAACCATGTCTTTAGCACTACGGCCGATACCACCAGCATGAATGTGTGCAACTTGGATAACGCCATCAGGATCCGCTAAGAAAGTACCACGGTGTGCCATGTGATCTTCTTCAATCATTACATCAAAACCACGAGTGATTGTACCTGTTTGGTCACCAATCATTGGAAATTGAATTTTACCAATTGCATCTGAAGAATCATGCCATGCTTTGTGAGAGAAATGAGTATCTGTAGATACTGCATACACTTCAACACCTAGCTTTTGTAGCTCTTCATACTGATTAGCCATGTCTTCTAGTTCAGTAGGACATACAAATGTAAAGTCTGCTGGGTAGAATAAGAAAATTGACCATTTACCTTTTACGCTTTCTGATGTTACTTCAACAAATTCGCCGTTATGGAATGCTTGCGCTGTGAATTCTGGTATAGTTTTGCCGATTTGAGCCATTTGTATTTCCTCGTTTATTTAGAATGTAACTTCTATTATTTAATTAAGTTTCAAAAGCCTGTTTGCTTTCGATGGATGTATATTAGGTGGAAATTATATATTGGTAAATTTGGTTAAATTGATTTTTACATTCTAAAAAACAGAATCACAAATAACTCACCAGCTCCCTAAGCTCTAATAAACACTGGCACCCCTATTTAATTACATATCTATCTACTAGGGACTCTGTATAAAAACATAAACTCCATCTCCTAAAACTAGGACAGCAGTATAAATAATAAAGACTAGTTAATCCTAAAATACTGGTTAAAATTACTATAATGTTCAATAAAACAAATAATCAGAAGTATGATCTCACTTAAACAAATTAATTACGCATTAGCAGTCGAAAAAACCTTACATTTCAAAAAAGCGGCCGAAATGTGCAATGTCTCCCAATCGGCACTGAGTACCGCAATTAATGAGTTTGAGAAACAGCTCGGCTTCTCTGTTTTTGAACGTAATAATAAACACGTATTAGTCACAGGAGATGGCCAAGCCATACTTAATAAAGCTAAAAAGGTTAAATTGGAAGTTGATGAACTAGTCGCACTTTCACAAAGTAATAAACAGCCTTTCGCTAGCCCGATGACAATAGGGGTTATTCCTACCATAGGCCCATATTTGCTACCAAAAGTCCTACCAGAAGTCCGCAAGCAATACCCAGATTTCAAATTAAAAATTCAAGAAGACCAATCCCATATACTTGTTGAAAAAGTCCGTACTGGAGAAATAGACGTAGCTATCTTGGCCTTACCCTATCCAATTGATGGCTTAATGGGCTTTGACTTTTGGCAAGAAGATTTCTATTGGGTTTGTCACAAGGATGAAAGTCCTAATAAAATAAATGAGATTACTAGTGAAGAGCTAGAAATAGATAAATTAATGCTGCTCAAAGATGGCCATTGCTTAAAAGAGCATGCCTTAGCCGCGTGCAGTTTACAAAACAAAAAACAAGATACAGACTTTGATTCTGCAAGCTTACATACCTTAATTCAAATGGTTGCAGGTAAACTAGGCACCACACTTGTACCTCAAATGGCCTTAGACCAGTTGACTCACAATGAATCTGAACTCACCGCTATCCATTTAAATGAACCTGGGCCCCACAGAACTATATCTTTAGTCATTCGCCCTAACTACGTTAGAACCAAAGAACTAACATTGCTCAAAGATATATTTAGGCAACAATTAATTGAAAAATGCAGCTAAATCCATTTTTTAGAATGAGATAATAAAAACAATCAATTATACTAAACATAAAATGGCGTGCACTATGGTTTTGTCTTAACTCAACCAGGTATTTAACATGAAAAATTTATTAAGCAGAATAGCCGCAAGTTTCAGTGTATCTAGAACTAAACAAGAAGTTTTACAGTGTAATTATTTAAACAACTACTATGGTGATCAATATTGCCAGAAAAAGTAATCCCATATCATTGCACTCTATTCTTAAAGCCGTCTAACCTGACGGCTTTTTTATAATTATGCTTTTCACCAATTTTTTGTAAATTTCGCTAACCTTTTACGCTTTCCATCAGTCTAAATATTCCTAATTAAAAAAAACATTTATTTTTCATAACGTTATACTTATGGCATAAGCTCTGCTTAGTCTTGCTAAACATTTATCTAACCGGTAAACAACAAGGAATACCATGAACAAATCTCGTTTAACCTTAGCTACTATTTTAATTCCCATCATGCTCTGCACATCTAGCTGTATCATCCATGTAAATGCCCAAGGAGAGCAACAGGATAAGAGCAGTGTTTTTGGCGGCTTCAGCATATCTAAAGAGCGTCAAGTGGGTGATTTATCTTCAATCAATGGTGGTATCACATTGCAAGATGAAGTTATCGCTAAAGACGTCAGCACAGTGAATGGCGGTATCAAAATCGGCAAAAATGTAGAAGTCTCCGCACTATCCACAGTAAATGGCAATATTAAATCTGCCGAAGGCTTAACAGTTCAAGGTGAGGTAAGCACGGTAAATGGCAATATTGAAATACAAAAAAATAGTCAGATTAATAACCAGGTATCCACAGTAAACGGAGATATTACTCTGACCACTTCAGTGGTTAATGGAGATATTGAAACTACAAACGGTGATATATCTCTTAAATTAGCAACAAAAATAGCTGGAGATATCATTGTTAAATCTACAAACAATAGTTGGTGGGATTCAGAAGACAATCATAACAATAGCCAAACGCCAACCTTAAAGATAGATAGCAGCTCTACAGTAGAAGGCAAAATAATATTAGAAAGAGAAGTTAACTTACAAATAGAGAGTGCTGAGTTGCTCAATAAAGTAGAACATAACTACACAAAATAACCTCTAATCAGCAAGGTCTAAAAGTGAGATATGGCACCCTTGGGCTAGCGAGTGTGCTGAAATAGACAAAGAGTAATAATTCGTTGTAAAAAATCAATAAAAAAGCCGCTTAATTACTTAAGCGGCTTTGATATATGGCGTCCCCAAGGGGATTCGAACCCCTGTTACCGCCGTGAAAGGGCGGTGTCCTAGGCCTCTAGACGATGGGGACAAAAAATCTTCTTTGCAAAGTACACTTTGCAGATTTTTTGTCAGGTGAAGTGAGCCAGCGAACTGAGCGACCTCATCCAACATAGAAACTTCGCATACGAAACATGTTTCGATAAGTTTTTGTATGGCAAGATGATCCTGCGAATCTCGCGACCTAACTTTTGATGCTCTACAAAAACGAAACTTCTATCAAACTTTTTATTAACTGGCCTAGGTGGTAGTTAATATTCCTTGTTGTCAAACTTGAGTTTAATCATTTAACTCAATAAAT